>NZ_LTCZ01000396.1:33764-180025 GCF_001583455.1 Rhodococcus sp. LB1
ACGAATGGCGAGCCACCCTGTTGGTGCGCGAAACAGCCTGCCTGTCGGCGGCGGATCGGGGCAGCGTGGATCGCCGGTTGTGTTCGGACCCGGCCACTCTCGACGGGGTCGGGGACCGGGGTCTGATCGCACGGGCGAAGGCGTTGGCGGTCGAACTCGACGCCGCAGCGGTCGTGGCCCGGCATCGCAAGGCGGTGTCCGAGCGGCGGGTGACGACACGGCCGGCGCCGGATTCGATGGCGTATCTGAGTGTGTTGATGCCGGTCGAGCAGGCCGTGTGCCTGCGGGCCACGCTGGGGCGNNGCATCGGTGGCGTCGGGTGTCCCGGTGGCGGTGAATCTGGTGCTCTCGGACGAGACCCTGCTGGCCGGCGGGCACGAGGCCGCGCAGTTGCAGGGGTTCGGACCGGTGCCGGCGGGGATCGCCCGGCAGCTGGTGGCCGACGCCGTCGACAATGACACCGAGACGTCGCTGCGGCGGGTGTATTCCTGCCCGCAGTCGGGGGCGCTGACCGCGATGGAATCGCAGTCCCGCACGTTCCCGAAGAGTCTGCGACAGCTGATCGACCTCCGCGACCGGACGTGCCGAACGCCCTGGTGTGATGCCCCGATCCGGCATCACGACCACATACGTTCACGCCGAGAATCCGGTGCCACGACGGCGGAAAACGGGTCCGGGCTCTGTGAGGCCTGCAATTACGCGAAAGAAGCACCGGGCTGGACGGCCCGACCCGTGCACAACCCCGGCCGCACCCACCTCATCGACGTCCGCACCCCGACCGGGCACCACTACCGGTCGGCGGCCCCGCCGCTCCCGGTTCCGGCGCACCTGCGGGCGTCGTGAGGTGGTAAGCCGTCGATGACGAGCCAGCCGCCGTGGTGTTCGAACACCTCGAACGGGCGTCCCGTCGATTCACCGAGCTTCGTGAGCGACGGGGTGTCGAAGGTGCGGATGTGTCCGTGGCAGGCCGTTGCCTCGTCCTCGTAGGGGACGGCGACGACAACCCGGTCGCGGGCAACGCGGAGGGCCTCGGATATCACTGCAGCCCCGATGTTTTCGTCCACGTGTTCGAGGAGGTGGATGGCGGTGACGGTGTCGGCGCTGTTGTCGGGAACCGGTACGTGCGCGGCGTCGCACACGAGGGTGCGCAGATCGAGTCCGAGTTCCGGTGCCACGGCGTCGAGGAGGGTCATGGTGCCGGGCAGGATGTCGGTTGCCGTGACGGACCGACCGGCGCGGGCGAGTCGGAGCGGAAGGAATCCGAAGCAAGACCCGAGGTCGAGGACGGAGCCACGGACCAGTTGTTCCGCCTTCTCGTGGATCGGTGCGAAGTCGGCGGTGCCGTCCAGCAGTTCGTTCAGGGAGTTGCGGTAGTAGACGGTCCACGCTTCGAGCGCACCGTCGACGGTGGAGCGGACCAGTCCGACCATGGTCGATTCGAATTCGTCCTGACCGAAGTCGGCGTCCTCGATGGACGCGGTAACCGAGGCGACGAGTCGTTCGCTCAGATCTTCGGGTGTCAGGGCGTGCGCCACCCGCAGCTGGTCGCCGTCACGGGTAAGTGTGAGCGGCCCGGCCGCGACCCGCTCGACCGTGACGTGACCGTGTGACCACAGCCCGGATTCGCACGGTGCGAGAGAGTCGAAAGCGGGTGTGTCGAGAGTGGAAGTCATTCGAGGCAACCTTGCCGAGAGGTGATGGCGGGAGTGGGTCAGGTTCGGGAGTCGGGCTCGCCGAGGGAACTCAGCCCATCGTAGAGCGATTGCATTCCGCTGGCGAGTAGTTCGTTGAGTTCGAGCGAATCGTCGTCGAGCCACTGCTCGTACGCCGACATCGCAACGCCGAGTAGAAGATAACCGACTGTCCGCGGAACATGGTCGGTCGGTGAGGTTCCGAGCCGGCTCGCGACGTACTCGGCGATGACGTTGCGCCACCCTTCGTACATGACCACCGAATACGCCTGCAGGGCCGGGACTCGCAGGATCAGCCCCATGCGCTTGCGGTGGTTGATTTCCTCGCTCGCGGGGAACGCGTTGAACTGGAGGAGTGCTGCGGTGAGTCCGTCGACGATCGGGATGTCGTCGGGTTGCGCTGCGAGTTGGGCGCGCATTTCGGCGAGGTGAGCGTCGAAGTCTCCCCATGGGATCGCGTTCTTGGACGGGAAGTAGCGGAAGAGGGTGCGCCGGGCGATGCCGGACGCTTCGGCGACTTCGTCGACGCTGGTGGCGTCGAACCCCTGTTCCGTGAACAGTTCGATCCCGACGGTACTGATCCGATCCTGCGTCGTGGACGGGCGTCGCCCTATCCGACTGGATGGTTTTCGACGACTTCTCAATTTTCGTCCCCTCCTGATCTGTCATTCTGCACTCGATGCCATTACAGTGGTGAGGCGAGTCACAGGGACGGTCTCGTATGACGGGGAACATCCCTCCGGCTCGCGCCGTATCACCGAACAGTAGGAGGAAATCATGTCGGATCGCGACAACAACGTGCTGGAAAACGACTTGGTCGAGGAATCCCTGGTGGAAGAGGTCTCGATCGACGGCATGTGCGGCGTGTACTGATCATGTCCGCTCCAGCTTCTGCTTCAGTGGCCGGCAACGCCGGTATCGATCTCGATGTGGGCTGGAAGCTTCATCCGCAGGTGGCGCTGCGTCCCGAACCTTTCGGGGCGCTGCTCTACCACTTCGGGACGCGCAAGCTGTCGTTCCTGAAGAACCGCACGATCGTCGCGGTGGTCGAAGCGCTTCCCTCACACGCCGACGCCCGGTCCGCATTGCGGGCGCAGGGTATCGGGGACGACACTGCCGCGCAGTATGCGCGCGCGCTCGGCACGTTGGCCGAGTCGCACATGATCGTCCCCGCCTGACCAGCTCTCTCCACCCGTACCAGAGGACACAGCCCATGACCTCCATGCTCGAAAGGCCTTCCGCTCCGGTCGGCCGCCTCGTCGACCAGTTCGAACTCGGTCTCGACGCCCCGATCTGCCTCACCTGGGAGTTGACCTACGCGTGCAACCTGTCGTGTGTGCACTGTCTGTCCTCCTCCGGCCGGCGTGACCCGCGGGAGTTGAGCACCGAGCAGTGCAAGTCGATCATCGACGAACTGCAGCGTATGCAGGTCTTCTACGTGAACATCGGCGGCGGTGAGCCGACGGTTCGCTCGGACTTCTGGGAGCTGGTCGACTACGCGACCGCTCACCAGGTGGGGGTGAAGTTCTCCACGAACGGGGTGAAGATCGACAAGAAGGTCGCCGCCCGGCTCGCGGCCAGCGACTACGTCGACGTGCAGATCTCCCTCGACGGCGCGACGGCCGAGGTCAACGACGCCGTTCGTGGTCCGGGTTCGTTCGCGATGGCGGTGCGGGCACTCGAGAATCTGTCCGAGGCGGGTTTCAAGGACGCCAAGATCTCGGTGGTGGTCACCCGGCACAACGTGTCTCAGCTCGACGATTTCAAAGCCCTGGCCGACAAGTACGGCGCCACCCTCCGCATCACCCGGCTGCGACCGTCGGGGCGCGGCGCGGACGTGTGGGACGAACTGCACCCCACGCAGGCGCAGCAGCGCGAGCTGTACAACTGGCTGGTCGCCAACGGCGAGGGCGTACTCACCGGCGACTCCTTCTTCCACCTATCCGCCTACGGCGATGCGTTGCCCGGTCTGAACCTGTGCGGCGCCGGACGGGTGGTGTGCCTGATCGACCCGATCGGCGACGTCTACGCCTGCCCGTTCGCGATCCACGAGCAGTTCCTCGCGGGAAACATCGTGGCGGACGGCGGTTTCCAGCAGGTGTGGCAGACGTCGGAGCTGTTCCAGGAGCTGCGGTCCCCGCAGACCGGCGGCGCGTGCAGCAAGTGCAACCACTACGACTCCTGCCGCGGTGGATGCATGGCCGCGAAGTTCTTCACCGGGCTGCCGATGGACGGCCCGGACCCCGAATGTGTGATCGGCAACGGCGAACTGGCGTTGGCTGCCGCGGGGGAGATCCCGAAATCCAGTGTCGACCACTCCCGCACCGGCCAGCGCCGGACTCCGCGGGCGCCGGTTCCGTTGACGCTGATGGTGCGTCCGCCGGCCAAGATTTGTGACGAGAACCCGCTTGCGGGCATGGACCAGACGTAAGTCGTCTGCCAGGTACGAGAGGTATTGCCATGGGTAAGAATCCGTTCTTCGAGACGGTGGCGGAGGCTCAGCGTCGCGCGAAGAAGCGCCTGCCGAAGTCGGTGTACGCGGCGCTGATCGCCGGTTCCGAGCGGGGCGTGACTGTCGACGACAACATCGCGGCGTTCGCCGAGCTGGGGTTCGCCCCCCACGTCGTCGGTCTGTCCGACAAGCGTGAGCTGTCCACGACCGTGATGGGACAGCCGATTTCGCTGCCCGTCGTGATCTCCCCGACCGGTGTGCAGGCGGTGCATCCCGACGGTGAGGTCGCGGTCGCCCGTGCGGCGGCGGCACGCGGAACGGCGATCGGTCTGAGCTCGTTCGCGAGCAAGTCGATCGAGGAGGTCACGGCGGCCAATCCTCAGACGTTCTTCCAGATGTACTGGGTCGGTACCCGGGACGTGTTGATCCAGCGGATGGAACGCGCCCGTGCCGCCGGGGCGACCGGACTGATCATCACCACCGACTGGTCGTTCTCGTACGGACGCGACTGGGGCAGCCCGGCCATCCCCGAGAAGATGGACCTCAAGGCGATGCTCCAGTTCGCCCCCGAGGGCATCAGCCGTCCGAAGTGGTTGTACGAGTTCGCGAAGACCCGCAAGATCCCGGATCTGACCACCCCGAACCTGGCGCAGCCCGGTCAGGAACCGCCCACGTTCTTCGGTGCCTACGGCGAGTGGATGCAGACGCCGTTGCCGACGTGGGACGACATCGCGTGGCTGCGCGAGCAGTGGGGCGGACCGTTCATGCTCAAAGGTGTCATGCGTGTCGACGACGCGAAGCGCGCCGTCGACGCCGGGGTCACCGCGATCTCCGTGTCGAATCACGGCGGCAACAACCTCGACGGCACCCCGGCGCCGATTCGGGCGCTGCCCGCCATCGCGGAGGCCGTCGGCGACCAGGTCGAGGTGCTTCTCGACGGCGGTATCCGCCGTGGCAGCGACGTCGTGAAGGCCGTCGCGCTCGGCGCGAAGGCGGTCATGATCGGCCGCGCGTACCTGTGGGGCCTCTCGGCGAACGGTCAGGCCGGCGTCGAGAACGTCCTCGACGTCCTCCGCGGCGGTATCGACTCGGCGCTGCTCGGGCTGGGTCATTCGTCCATCCACGACCTCACGCCGTCCGACGTCGTGATCCCGCCCGGATTCGCCCGTGTGCTCGGCGCCGAATCCTGACCGACGAACGGCGTAGATGTCTGCGCGACTGACAGACCCGATCACCCTGGCCGGACGCCACGCCCGGTCCAGGGTGCTTCTGGGTCCGCACCCCACCAATCTCGGTGTGGGAAGAACGCTTTCACCGCGGCACGTCGCGTACTACGAACGTCGGGCGCGTGGTGGCGCGGGGATCGTCGTCACCGAGGTTGCGTCGGTCCATGCCTCCGACTGGCCGTACGAGCGGGCGCCGCTGGTGTCCGACTGCGTCGGCGGCTGGCGGGACGTCGTCGCGGCGTGCCGTCCGCACGGCACGCTGGTGCTGGCCGGGCTGGGGCATACCGGACTGCAGGGGTCGAGTGCGTATTCGCAGGCGGTGCTGTGGGGACCGTCAGGAATTGCCGACGTGATCTCCCGTGAGATGCCGATGCAGATGGAGCAGGCGGAGATCGACGTTCTCGTCGAGGGCTTCCGTGCGGCGGCGGCCGCGGCCGTGTCCGCGGACGTGGACGGTGTCGAGCTCGACGCCGGACCGAGAGGGCTGCTGCGACAGTTCCATTCGAACCTCACCAACATGCGCGAAGACGGGTACGGCGCCGACCCGCTGCGCCTCACCCGGGAGGTCCTCGCCGCCGTCCGCGACGAGTTGGGCCCCGGCCGGGTCCTGTCCCTGCGCCTGAGCTGCGACGAGGCGACGTCCTGGGCGGGGATCACGCCGTCGATCGCCGCGGGACACGCACGGGAACTTGCCGAGGCACTCGACCTGCTCGTGGTGGTCCGGGGCGGGCCGATGACGCCGAACGCCTACCGCCCCGACTTCCACCAGCCACCCGCGTTCAACACCGAACTCTGCCGGGACATCCGCGCGGCCGTCGCGGGCATGGTCCCGGTCGTTCTTCAGGGCAGCGTCGTCGATCCTGCCGATGCCCGGCGGGCGCTCGACGAGGGTGTCGCCGACGTCGTCGAGATGACGCGTGCCCAGATCGCCGACCCCGACCTCGTCGTCAAGATCCGGCGCGGTGCGGTGCCGCGGCCGTGCGTCCTGTGCAATCAGACGTGCCAGGTGCTCGACCCCCGCAATCCGGTCGTCACCTGCGTCGGTAATCCGACGGCCGGATACGAGACGGTCGATGCCGCCGAGGACACCGCTGATGTGGCCACCGGCGCGGTGCTCGTGGTCGGCGGCGGTCCGGCAGGTCTCGAGGCGGCGCGAGTGCTTGCCCTGCGCGGTCACCGGGTCACGCTGGCGGACGCGTCGGCTCGGTTCGGCGGGATGGTGCGGGCCGCCCCGGGTGCGCCGCACCTCACGGCGCTGGCCGACTGGCTCGAGGACGAATGCCGGAGGCTCGGAGTCGAATTCCGTCTCGGTACCGCTGTCTCGGACGCCGAACTCGACGCCGCGGAACGCGAGGGCGCGAGGGTGATCCTCGCGACCGGCAGCAGGCCGCGCCCGTTGCCGTTCCCGGTCGAGGGGAGCGTCCGGTGTGTCGGCGCCGCGGACCTGCTGGACGGCGGCGCGCCGGCGGAAGGGCCCCACGTCGTCTTCGACCCGGTCGGCGGACCGGTCGGCGTGGCAATCGCCGAATGGCTCGCGGCGCGGGGGCGGGCCGTGAGCATCGTGACCCAGGATTCCGTGGCCGGCTCGCGACTCGGCATGACCGGGGATCTCGCCGACGCCAACACCCGTCTGCAACGAGCCGGGGTGACGCGCCACCTCGACAGCCGCATCGTGTCGATCGGCGACGAAGGTGTGCGCTTACGCAACCGGTACACCGCCGAAGAGTCGGTGGTGCCGTGCGCCCTGCTGATCGACTGCTCGCATCGCCTCCCCGAGGACACCCTCGGCTCGTCGCACACGGATGCGGTGCGGGTCGGCGACTGCGTGGCTCCCCGCACACTGCTCGAGGCTGTCCGTGAGGGTCGCGCCGAGGCGCTGACCTGGACCGCACACGGACAGAACGAGTTCGACCACCATCCGTTCACCCTCGTCAACGAGAGATAGGACATTTCATGGGACAGTTCGACGACAAGGTCGCGTTCATCACCGGGGCTGCCCGTGGGCAGGGGCGGACGCACGCGGTGCGGCTGGCGCGGGAAGGTGCGGCGATCATCGCCGTGGACATCTGCGGGCCGGTGTCGGAGTACAACAGTTACGAGCCGGCGACGCCGGACGACCTGGCCGAGACGGTGCGGCTCGTGGAATCCGAGGGCGGCAAGATCCTCGCCGAGCAGGCGGACGTGCGGGACAGTGCGCAACTGAAGGCTGTCGTCGACCGGGGAGTCGAACAGTTCGGCCGACTCGACATCGTGATCGCAAACGCCGGGATCTGCAATTGGAACCGCTTCTGGGAGATGCCCGACGAGCAGTGGGAGACGCTGATCGACGTGAACCTCACCGGCGCGTGGAAGACGCTGAAGGCTGCGGTCCCGGCGCTGATCGAGGGAGGTCGCGGGGGTTCGATCATCGTGATCAGCTCCGTTGCGGGTATCAAGCCACTTCCCGGGCAGGCGAATTACGCCGCCTCCAAGTTCGGGCTCGTCGGACTCACCCAGACCGCGGCGAAGGAACTGGGCGAATACGACATCCGAGTCAACTCCGTTCATCCGTACGGGGTGAAGACTCCGATGGGCACCGATCCGGGCAGCCTCGTGATACTCGAGAAGCACCCGCACTATCTGTCGAGCTTCGGCACCATCCTCACCGACCACCCGATGGCCGACACCGACGACATCACCGACGCGGTGCTGTGGCTGGCCGGTGACGGTTCGCGGAGGGTCACGGGCAGTCAGGTCGCCGTCGACATGGGCAACACCAAGGTGTGAGCACCTCCGCGTACCGCCACCTGTTCACCCGATTGCGCCTGGGGCCGCTGACCCTGCGCAATCGGGTGGTCTTCTCCGCGCACCTCACGGGGTACGCCGTCGACGGCCTGCCCACCGCGCAGCACGCCGCCTACTATGCGGCGCGCGCGAAGGGCGGTGCGGGCCTGATCATCTCCGAGGAGCACGCCACCCATCCGGGGGACTGGCCGTACGAGAAGGTGATCGCCGGCTACCGGCCGGAGGTCGTCCCGGGGTACCGGCGGATCACCGACGCGGTCCACGAGCACGGTGTCCCGATCCTGGCTCAGGTCAACCACAACGGCGGCCAGGGATCGAGCATGTACTCGCGGCGGCCGCTGTGGGCGCCGAGCGCTGTCCCCGATTCACTGTTCCGTGAGGTTCCCAAGGCGGTCGATCAGCGGGAGATCCGGACCCTCGTCGACGGGTACGCGCGCGTGGCCGAGCACTGTGTCCGAGGCGGATTCGACGGGATCGAACTGCAGTGCTCCCACTCGTCGCTGGTGCGCAGTTTCCTCGCCCCCGCCACGAACCAGCGCACGGACCGTTATGGAGGGTCGCTGGAGAACCGTGCCCGGTTCCTCCTCGAGGTCGTCGAGGCAGTGCGTGCCGCGATCGGTCCGGACCGCGCACTCGGGGTGAGGCTCGCGGGGGAGGATCTGTTCGACGGTGGAGTCCGCCTCGACGAGGCGGTGGAGGTGGCCGCTCTGATGGAGGCGGACGGCCGGGTCGACTACATCAACACGTCCATCGGGATGGCCACCGAGACGCTCCATATGATCGAGGCGTCCATGGCCGTCCCTCGCGGGTATGCGTTGTTCGTCCCGAACGCCATCCGGCAACGGGTCGGTCTTCCCGTGGTCGGTGTCGGTCGATTCTCGGATCCGCACCAGGCCGACCAGGCTCTGCACGAGGGGCACTGCGACCTGATCGGGATAGTGCGCGGCCAGATCGCGGACCCGGACTTTGCGGCGAAGGCCCTGGCCGGCGAAGAGGGAAACCTCCGAACGTGCCTGGCGTGCAATCAGGAATGCATCGGACGCATGGGGCTGGGCCGGTGGCTCGGGTGCGTCGTCAACCCGCGCGCGGGCAGGGAAGCGGTCCCGCTGCCCGAACCGACCGTTCGCGGCAGGCGGGTCTTCGTGGTCGGCGGGGGACCGGCCGGGTTGAAGGCCGCGGCGACCGCGGCGCAGCGTGGTCACGACGTCACGCTGTTCGAACGCGCGACTGTTCTCGGCGGCCAGGTCCGGACGGCCGCCGCCGTCCCGGGTCGCCGCGAGTTCCTCGAGCTCGTCGTCGATCTGGAATCGGAATGCGTTCGGCGCGGTGTGGACGTGCGGACCGGCACCGACGCGACCGCTGAGACGGTGGTGCAGGGACGACCCGACGTGGTGGTGCTCGCGACCGGCGCACGTCCGCGACGTCCGCGTTGGGCGGGTGCGTCGGGCCGGGTGGTGGACGTGCGGGACGTGCTGGAAGGTCGCGCGCGTCCGTCCGGGACGGTGCTGGTGGTCGACGAACTGGGATTCCATCAGGGCACGTCCGTCGCAGAGTTCGTCGCCGACGCCGGGTGTGCCGTCACGATCTGCACACCAGGGATGATCGTCGGCCAGGACCTGGGCATCACGCTGGACCTCGAGGGATGGAACCGGCGGGCGCACGGCAAGGGCATCACGCAGGTGACGGACGTGGTGCCGACCGGGTGCGACGTCGTCGACGGCGGGCGGCTCGCGGTCACGCTCCTGCACCACCCGACGGGTGAGCCGCGGCAGCTCACCGTCGACTGGGTGGTGTCCTCGGCGCATCAGCGGCCGGAGGACGGTCTCTGGAAAGAGCTGGCCGACAGCGGTATCGAGGTCCATCGCATCGGCGATTCCCTGGCTCCGCGCCGCGCGCATTCCGCCGTCATCGAGGGGGAGCGGGTGGCGCTCGCGCTGTAGTGCGAGCAGCAGCCGGTTCCGCGTCGCCTAGCATCGGAGGATGCCCCATTCCGGACACCTCGACGACGCGGTGTGGCCCGAACTCGTGTCCCGTGTGTCGACGGTCGTCGTCCCGGTCGGCTCCCTCGAGCAGCACGGTCCGCATCTGCCGCTCGACACCGACACCGCCATCGCCGATGCCGTGTCCCGCGCGCTGCCGCACGTACTGGTGGCACCCCCGATCGCCTACGGCGCCAGCGGCGAGCACGAGGGGTTTCCCGGGACCGTCTCGCTCGGCGCGGAGGCGCTCGAGACCGTCCTGGTCGAGTACGGCAGGTCCGCGTGCCGGTGGGCCGACCGCGTGCTGTTCGTCAACGGACACGGTGGAAACGGGCCCGCGCTCGTCAAGGCTGTCGCCTTGCTACGGTACGAGGCTCGCGATGTGGCCTGGGTGCCGTGTGCAGTACCCGGGGCGGACGCTCATGCCGGGCGTACGGAAACGTCCTTGTTGCTACACCTTTCACCCGGTCGGGTGAGGTTGTCCAGGGCTGAAGCCGGTAATACGGAACCTGTTGCGAGGTTGATGCCAAGACTGCGCGAAGGCGGTATGGTCGCCGTGTCGGCCAACGGCGTGCTCGGTGACCCGACGGGCGCTACGGCCGCGGAGGGGGCGCAGATCTTCGGCGTACTCGTCCACACAGTCACCAAGGCACTGGCCCGGTGGGAACCGGGCCCCGATGGAAGGCTCCGGTGGGAACCGGGCGCCGATGGGAGGCTCCGATGACCCGCACGGGCGTCCTCGAGTTGCCGAGGGCGGATTTCCGGCATGCCGACGCGACTAATTTCCGGCATGCCCTGCCAGCGCTCTCCGATCCGCATACGATCGACTGATGCGCCAAGCTCGACTTCCCGATGGATTCGGGATCCGAATCGACCCCAAGGTACGCGCATATTCCGGAGGTCGAGTGCTCATCGGCGGTTCGCCGACTCGGATGCTGAAGCTGGCGCCCACCGCGGCGGCCATGATCGGAGACGGCTACCTCGAGGTCGTCGATCCGCAGTCCGCGGTCGTCGCACGCCGCCTCCTCGATTCGGGGGTCGCCAACCCGCGTCCCATGAGTACTCCGTCCCCCCGGGATGTCACCGTTGTCATTCCGGTGAAGAACAACGCGTCCGGGCTGCATCGGGTGCTGGCCTCGCTCCGCGGACTCGAGGTGGTCATCGTCGACGACGGCTCCGACGTCCCGATCGTCGCCCCCGTGCTGCAGAACGGGTGCGGTGGCCGCGTCACCGTCCTGCGCCACGAGACGGCCAAGGGGCCTGCCGCGGCGCGGAACACCGGTCTGCGTTACGCCGCAACTCCGTTCGTGGCGTTCCTCGACTCAGATGTCCTGCCGCGCACCGGCTGGATCGAGGTCATGCTCGGCCACTTCAGCGATCCCGCCGTCGCACTCGTCGCCCCGAGGATCGTGGCGCTCGAACCCGAGGCGAGCACACTCGCGCGGTACGAGCACGCCCGCTCCTCCCTCGACCTCGGACGCAAGGAGTCCGCGGTCCAATCCGGCGGCCCGGTGTCGTACGTCCCGAGCGCTGCGATGATCGCCCGTCGCGAGGTGCTCGACGAGTTCGGCGGCTTCGACGAGTCAATGCACGTGGCGGAGGACGTCGACCTGTGCTGGCGACTCCAGGAGTCGGGCTGGCGACTGCGGTACGAGCCGGTGGCCCACGTCGCGCACGATCACCGTGTGACGTTCGGAAAGTGGTTCGACCGCAAGCTGTTCTACGGCACCGGTGCGGCGCCGCTGGCGGCGAGGCATTCGGGCATGGTTCCACCGCTGTCGATGTCGCCGTGGACGTTCTTCGCGTGCCTCGCCGCCGCCACCTGCACCCGGCTGGGCCTGCTCGGCGCCGTCGCCACACTCGCGATGATGTTGCTGCGCCTGCGCCGCATGTTCACCGGCCTCGACCAGCCGACCCGCATCGCCGCGATACTCGCGGCCCAGGGCTTCGCCGGCGGTGCCTGGCAGTTGGCGTCCGCGATGTGTCGCCACTACTGGCCGATCACACTGCTGGCGGTGCTGCTCTCGAAACGGATTCGCCGCATCGCGCTCGCGATCGCCGTCGCCGAGGGCGTCGCCGACTGGGTGACCCACCGGGAGCCCGGAGGGCTGGGACCCGTGCGGCACACGGTGTTCAAGCGGATCGACGACGTCGCGTACGGCGCCGGGCTCTGGAAGGGCGCGATCACCGCCCGCGACCTCGACGCATTGAAGCCCCGGTTGAAGTCGTAGTGGCCGATCCGATTCGCGCCGCCGACGTCGTGGTCGTGGGTGGCGGTTCGAGCGGATGTGTGGTGGCCGCTCGGCTCAGCGAGAATCCCGGACGATCGGTTCTCCTCCTCGAGTCCGGACCCGGTTACCGGTCGGTGTCCGACTGTCCCGTGCTCGACTACCGGACGCTGCCGGTCGGTCCGGGCAGCGCGTTCGCCGAGACGTACGGCGTGGAGTTGGCGCCGAGCGTTCCCTCGGCCATGGTGCGCGGGCACGTCCTCGGCGGTTCGGGCGCCGTCAACGGCGCCTACTTCGTCCGTGGGACGGAAGCGGATTTCCGGCACTGGCCCGCGTCGTGGTCGTACGAGAACGTGCTGCCGGCCTTCCGGGCACTCGAGCGTGACGCCGACTTCGACGACTCCCGGCACGGCACGACCGGGCTGATGCCCGTTCGCAGGCAGCCCGCGGAACGGCTGAGCGAGATCAGCGCGGCATTCCGCGCCGCGGCGCTCGGCGCAGGACATCCCGAGGAACCGGACAAGAACGGCGCAGGCGTCGGCGGGATCGGTCCGGTGCCCCTGAATGTCGACGGCGGCCGCCGAGTCAGCACGGCAGTGGCGTACCTGCTGCCGGCGTGGGAACGGCCCAATCTGACGGTCGAAGCGAATTCCGACGTCGTCCGAATCCTGTTCTCCGGTAACGAGACCGTCGGGGTGGAGGTGGAGTCGGACGGCGTGCGGCACACGGTCCGCACCGGCCGGGTCGTGCTGGCGGCAGGTCCCGTCGAAACCCCGGTGCTGCTGATGCTTTCGGGAATAGGACCGGCAGAACACCTGACGAACAACGACATTCCCGTCGTACTCGACGCGCCCGGTGTCGGTAGCGATTTCAGTGATCACCCCGAAGTGGCTCTGCCGTACCGTATTCGGGACACGCTCCGCCGCAGTGACACGAGTCCGGTGGTCGAAACGGTGCTGAATGTCGGCGACCTCGAGATCCGTCCGTACACGGCGCCGTTCGACGTGCTCGTCCCCGGATCCGGGCAGCCCGACCCGGTCCTCGGGATCGGGCTCATGGTGACGGACAGCCGGGGCGACATCCGGCTCACGTCGCGGCACCGCCGGGACCGTCCCCGAATCGAATACCGCTACGCGCAATCGGCCGCCGACCGCCGGGCGCTGCGCGAGGGGCAGGCCATCGGACTGGAACTGCTCCGATCGCCGGAGCTCGGTCCGCTGGTCGTGCCGCTGTCCGAGGAGGTGTCCGATCGCGCGGTGCTCGCGCATCTGGGGACGTCGCTGCACCTGTGCGGCAGTTGCCGGATGGGCGGACGCGACGACGAGGGGGCGGTGGTGGACGAGTGGTGCAACGTCCGCGGAATGGAAGGGCTGACCATCGCCGACACCTCGGTGTTCCCGGTGGTCCCGAGCCGTGGGCCGCACGCCACGGCGGTGATGGTCGCCGAGCGCGTCAGTACCTTCCTGGGGGAGTGACCGAGGGGGCGACACGGGCCCGTGTGATGCGGGTTACAGTAGGCAGAGACGCCGTGGAGGAGTTCGATGCAAAGTCAACCGCCCACAGGGGGCAATCCGTGGGTCGCCGTGCGCCCGGGAGACGACGTCGCGATGCTGGCACGCAGGGTGTCGTCGGCGCATCAGTTGTTCGTCGAGCGTCACGCACCCTCCGGTCGTGCCCCGGACGGTGAGGGAAATTCCGTCCGTTCCGTCATCCTCGACTCGTGGATGCGCAGCACCAGCAAGGGAGTGAACCCGGACGGGTCGGCCCGCGCGGTCGATCTGGCGGCCGCGGATCTCGCCACGTACCGGGCGTCGCACCCGATGTCGATCATCCGCCCGGTGGTCCGCAAGCTTCTCGTCGAGGACGCCGCCGACACCGGACTGCTCGTGGCCATCACGGACGAGAAGGGTCAGCTGCTGTGGGTCGAGGGCGATTCGTCCGCCAAGGACCGCGCACTGGAGATGAACTTCGTCGAGGGTGCCGACTGGAGTGAGGACACCGTCGGCACCAACGCCCCGGGTACCGCGCTGGCGCTCGACCATTGCGTACAGATCTTCGGTGCCGAGCATTTCAGCCGCTCGGTGCACGACTGGAGTTGTTCGGCGGCGCCCGTCCACGACCCCGCGACCGGGCTGATCGTCGGGGCGATCGACATCACCGGTGGTCCGCGGGTGGCGGTGCCCGAGGTGCTCTCGCTGATCAGGGCGACCGTCGCGGCCGCCGAGGCGGAGTTGCGACTGCACCAGCTGCGTTCACCGCACCCGCTCGTCGAGACGGTACTGCGGTTGGAGGTCCTGGGATCGGGACGGCCGACTCTGGTTCGTGGGCCCGAACGCATCCCGCTGTCGCAGCGGCACGCGGAGATTCTCCTGCTCCTGGCGGAGCACCCCGAAGGCCTGAGTTCCGACCGCCTCGCGGTGCTGCTCGACGAGAACGAACTCGACGCCGTCACGATTCGTGCCGAGATGTCGCGCTTGCGTAAGGTTTTCGGTCCCACAAACCTCGGTTCACGGCCCTATCGGCTGCTCGCCGAATTGACGTCGGACGTCCGGCAGGTCCGCGGAGCCCTGGATCGCGGCGAGCTCGCCGCCGCCCTCGACGTCTACTCGGGCCCGGTCCTTCCCGGGTCTGAGGCGCCCGGGGTCGAGGATCTTCGCGACGAGTTGCGGGCACGCGTCCAGGCGGCGCTGCTGCGCGAGGGTGATCAACGGTTGCTCGCCAAATGGACCACGTCCGTCCACGGCCGCGAGGACGTCGCCGCATGGGAGGCGTATCTGGCAGGTCTCGACCCTCGTTCGCCCCTGTATTCCCAGGTCAAGTCCAGGATCGATCTGTTCGATCAGCAGTACGCAACGTAGTTGCAACGGTACGGTCCCTAGTGTTGTGAGTCACACCCAGTTCCACCCGAGTTTCACGACACCAGGGAGTTATCGATGACCGTGTATGCCCGCCCGGGTTCGCCGGACGCCGTCATGTCCTTCCAATCGCGTTACGACAACTGGATCGGCGGCCAGTGGGTTGCGCCCGTCAAGGGCCAGTACTTCGAGAATCCGACACCCGTCACCGGGCAGCCGTTCTGTGAGGTCGCGCGTTCGACGTCGGAGGACATCGAACTTGCGCTCGACGCCGCACACGCTGCGGCTCCGGCCTGGGGTAAGACGTCGGTGGCCGAGCGCGCCATCATCCTGAACAAGATCGCGGACCGCATCGAGGAGAACCTCGAGTCCATCGCGCTCGCCGAGTCCTGGGACAACGGCAAGCCGATCCGCGAGACCCTGAACGCCGACATTCCGTTGGCCATCGACCACTTCCGCTACTTCGCCGGCGCGATCCGGGCGCAGGAAGGTGCACTGTCGGAGATCGACTCCGACACCGTCGCCTACCACTTCCACGAGCCGCTCGGCGTCGTCGGCCAGATCATCCCCTGGAACTTCCCGATCCTCATGGCCGTGTGGAAGCTCGCTCCCGCACTCGCCGCGGGCAACGCGGTCGTTCTCAAGCCGGCCGAGCAGACCCCGGCGTCGATCCTGCATCTGATCTCCGTCATCGGCGACCTGCTGCCCGCCGGTGTGGTGAACATCGTCAACGGCTTCGGTGTGGAGGCGGGCAAGCCGCTCGCCTCGAGCCCGCGGATCCGGAAGATCGCGTTCACCGGTGAGACCACCACGGGTCGGCTCATCATGCAGTACGCGTCGCAGAACCTGATCCCGGTCACCCTCGAACTCGGTGGCAAGAGCCCCAACATCTTCTTCTCCGACGTTCTGTCCTCCAATGACGACTACCAGGACAAGGCGCTCGAGGGCTTCACGATGTTCGCCCTCAACCAGGGCGAGGTGTGCACCTGCCCGTCGCGTTCGCTGATCCAGGAGGACATCTTCGACGAGTTCCTCGCGATGGCGGCCATCCGCACCAAGGCCGTCCGCCAGGGCGACCCGCTCGACACCGACACGATGATCGGCGCGCAGGCCTCGAACGATCAGCTCGAAAAGATCCTGTCGTACATCGAGATCGGCAAGGGCGAAGGCGCCAAGGTCGTCACCGGCGGTGAGCGCGCCGAACTCGGCGGCGATCTGTCCGGCGGCTACTACGTGCAGCCGACGATCTTCACCGGTCAGAACAAGATGCGGATCTTCCAGGAGGAGATCTTCGGTCCGGTCGTCTCCGTCACGTCGTTCAAGGACTACGACCAGGCCATCGAGATCGCCAACGACACGCTGTACGGCCTCGGCGCCGGCGTGTGGTCGCGGGACGGTGGCGTCGCCTACCGGGCCGGACGTGACATCCAGGCCGGCCGCGTGTGGACCAACACGTACCACCAGTACCCCGCGCACGCCGCGTTCGGTGGCTACAAGCAGTCCGGCATCGGCCGCGAGAACCACCTGATGATGCTCGAGCACTACCAACAGACGAAGAACCTGCTGGTCAGCTACGCCCAGAAGGCTCAGGGCTTCTTCTGATGGACGCAGCCCGGGCGCCTCAGCGCCTGAAGGCAACCGTCGGGGCGGTGGAGCTTCTCCGCCGCCTCGGCGGTACCCACGGGGCGCTGATGATGCATCAGTCCGGCGGGTGCTGCGACGGCTCCGCGCCGATGTGTTACCCCGACGGTGAATTCATCGTCGGCGACCGCGACGTGCTGCTCGGCGTCCTCGACCTGCGTCTCGGTGTCGGGGAGACTCCGTCCACCCGGGCCGAGGGTGCCGATGCCGTGCCCGTGTGGATCTCCGGTTCGCAGTTCGAAGCGTGGAAGCACACTCAGCTGGTGCTCGACGTGGTGCCCGGTCGCGGATCGGGTTTCAGCCTGGAAAGTCCCGAAGGCATGCGCTTTCTCAGTCGTGCACGTGCCTTCACCCCGGAGGAGAACGCCAGCCTCGCCGCGGAGGAGGTCATCGTGGGCCAGCAGTGGGAGCAGGGCTGGAGGCCCGCGCCGTCCCTCGAACCGCAGGTGGTCGCCGAAGCCGTCGACGCATGTCCCGTGCCCGCCCGCCGCCCGGTCCCATAGCACCCGAAGCGCGCTACGACCCAGGTTTTTACGTCGCGGTCACGTTCTGCTGACACGACGTGTACACAACTCGTTCACCATTGGCCTCGGCCGTTCGATTCCGCTCCCCGAGCGGTGCGGGCGAGGCACCATTCGGATCGACGTAGGGGACGGAATGTCACTCGTAGAACCATCCAAGAATTCCGGAACCGGTCAACATCACGATGCTGCCGATTTCCACTCGGAAGACAGCAGCTATCTGGAAAAACGCACGCTCCGTAAGGGTTCGGCGGGCTGGGTGCTGCTCGCCGGCCTCGGTGTCAGCTACGTGATCTCCGGCGACTACGCCGGATGGAACAACGGACTGGCCGAGGGCGGATTCGGCGGCCTGCTGATCGCCGGTGTCGTCATCGCCGGCATGTACCTGGCCATGGTGCTGGGCATGGCCGAGATGTCGTCCGCCCTGCCCGCCGCCGGCGGCGGTTACACGTTCGCGCGGCGCGCACTCGGGCCGTGGGGCGGATTCGCCACCGGCACGGCCATTCTCATCGAATACGCGATCGCGCCCGCCGCCATCGCGACCTTCATCGGCAGCTACGTCGAGTCACTGAACCTGTTCGGTATCACCGACGGGTGGTGGGTGTACCTGGCGGTCTACGCCATCTTCATCGGAATCCATCTGACCGGCGCCGGCGAGGCACTCAAGGCCATGTTCGTCATCACGGCGATCGCACTGGTCGGTCTCGTGATCTTCGCGGTATCCGCGATCGGTCTGTTCGACGCGGGCAACCTCACCGACATCACCGCGACCGATGCGGTGGGCGCGTCGAGTTTCCTGCCCTTCGGCGCATTCGGAATCTGGGCGGCCGTCCCGTTCGCCATCTGGTTCTTCCTCGCCGTCGAAGGCGTGCCGCTGGCCGCGGAGGAAGCCCGCGAGCCGGAGAAGAACGTGCCGCGCGGAATCATCATCAGCATGCTCATCCTCATCGTCACGGGGGCAACTGTCCTGTTCCTCGCCACCGGAGCGCTGGGTGCCGAGGCCCTGTCGACGTCCGGCAATCCGCTGGTCGAGGCGCTCGGTGACGGAACCGCGGCGAAGGTCGTCAACTACATCGGACTGGCCGGCCTCGTCGCCAGCTTCTTCTCGATCATGTACGCCTACTCGCGGCAGACGTTCGCGCTGTCCCGCGCCGGCTACCTCCCGACGAGTCTGTCGATCACCAATTCGCGGAAGGCGCCCACGCTCGCCCTCATCGTGCCGGGTGTCATCGGGTTCGTGCTGTCGCTCACCGGTGAAGGCGCGATGCTGCTGAACATGGCGGTGTTCGGTGCGGCCGTCAGCTACGTGCTGATGATGGTCAGCCACATCGTCCTCCGCAGGCGTGAGCCGGAGATGAAGCGCCCGTACCGCACCCCGGGCGGCATCGTCACCACGTCGTTCGCACTCGTCATCGCGGCCGCCGCGGTGATCGCCACCTTCCTCGTCGATCCGGTCGCCGCACTCTGGACGCTGATCGCGTTCGCGGCCTTCATGGCGTACTTCGGCCTGTACAGCCGCCACCATCTCGTTGCCAATTCCCCCGACGAGGAGTTTGCTGTTCTTGCACAGGCGGAAGAAGAACTCGAATGACCACCTACAGTCACGGAGTCGCGGGAACCGGGTACACGTTCGACGGTCTCGTCGACCTGATGGCCAAGGCGACACCGCTCCGCAGCGGCGACGAGCTGGCCGGGTGCGCGGCGTCCTCCGACGCCGAACGCGCCGCCGCGCAGTGGGCGCTGGCCGACGTCCCGCTCGGCACGTTTCTGAACGAACTCGTCGTTCCCTACGAGGACGACGAGGTCACGAGGCTCATCATCGACTCGCACGACCGGGTCGCGTTCGGCGAGATCTCCCATCTCACCGTCGGCGGCCTGCGCGACTGGCTGCTGGACGTCGCGGCGCGGGACGGTGCGGCCGAGACGTTCCGCCGCGTCGCCCCGGGGCTCACCCCGGAGATGGTCGCGGCGGTCAGCAAGATCATGCGCAACCAGGACCTCATCGCGGTCGCGCGGGCCGTCACCGTCACCGCGGGGTTCCGGACGACGCTCGGCGTACCGGGACACCTGGGAACCCGGCTGCAGCCCAACCATCCCACCGACGACCCGCGCGGAATCGCGGCCGCCACGCTCGACGGCCTGCTGCTCGGCTGCGGTGACGCCGTGATCGGAATCAACCCGGCCACCGATTCGCCGCACGCCACCGCGGAATTGCTCCACCTGCTCGACGACATCCGTCAGCGCTTCGACATTCCGGCGCAGTCGTGCGTGCTGTCGCACGTGACCACCACGATGGGCCTGATCGAGGAAGGCGTCCCCGTCGACCTCGTGTTCCAGTCCATCGCCGGAACTCAGGGGGCCAATTCCAGTTTCGGCGTGAACATCTCGCTGCTCCGTGAGGCCAACGCGGCCGGCCGTTCCCTGAAACGCGGCACCGTCGGCGACAACGTCATGTATCTCGAAACGGGTCAGGGTTCGGCGCTCAGTGCGGGCGCCCACCTCGGCACGGGTGGCAGGCCTGTCGACCAGCAGACCCTCGAGACCAGGGCGTACGCGGTGGCCCGTGATCTCGAACCACTGCTGATCAACACGGTGGTCGGTTTCATCGGTCCGGAGTACCTGTACGACGGCAAGCAGATCATCAGGGCCGGGCTCGAGGATCACTTCTGCGGAAAGCTCCTGGGCCTGCCGATGGGTGTCGACGTCTGCTACACCAATCACGCCGAAGCCGACCAGGACGACATGGACACGCTGCTCACCCTGCTCGGTGTCGCAGGCGCGGCCTTCGTCATCGCGGTACCCGGCGCGGACGACGTCATGCTCGGGTACCAGAGTCTGTCGTTCCACGACGCGTTGTACGTACGTCAGGTGCTCGGACTCAGACCGGCACCGGAATTCGAGGACTGGATGCGCCGTCTCGGCATGGTCGACGACGCGGGACGGGTCCTGCCGGTCGACGCCGCGGCGTCGCCGCTGCGGGCGCTGACGGTGGCACGATGAGCGATCCTGTGGTGCACGACTTCTGGGCGGAACTGCGGGCCACGACGCAGGCGCGTATCGGACTCGGCCGCACAGGTGACGCCCTGCCCACGCAGCGCGTCCTCGAGTTCCGGTCGGCGCACGCCGCCGCACGTGACGCCGTCCACCAGCCGCTCGACGCGGAGGCGCTGGCCGAGCAGGTCGAGGCCGTGGGCCTGGGCAGGCCGGTGGTCGTCACGAGTCAGGCGTCGGACCGCAGCGAATATCTGCGGCGGCCCGACCTGGGCCGCACGCCGGCCGACCTGTCCGCGGTTCCCGGGGGAACGGCCGAGGTGGGGTTCGTTCTCGCCGACGGGTTGTCGCCCCGGGCGCTCACCGATCACGGGGTGTCCCTGCTGTCCGCTCTGGTCGACGAGTTCGGCGGGACGTACTCGCTGGCGCCGCCGGTGATCGCGACCCAGGCCCGGGTGGCGCTCGGAGACCACATCGCGCAGGCACTGGGCGTGCAGACGCTGGTCCTGCTGATCGGGGAGCGGCCCGGACTGTCGGTGGCCGACAGTGTCGGCGTCTACCTCACGCACCTCCCGCGTCCCGGACGCACCGACGCGGACCGGAACTGCGTGTCCAACATCCACCCACCCGAGGGGCTCGGCTACGAACTCGCGGCCCGCGTCGTGGCGGGTCTCGTGTCCGGCGCCAGGAAACTGGGCCGGTCCGGGGTGGAGTTGAAGGACACGTCCCGCGCGGATGCGCTCGCCGCCCCCTCGGAGATCCTCGAACTGTAGTCGTGTTATCTAAAGGGCGGCAGGTCCGGCCGGACCTGCGGAGAACCGCCCTGGACGGGGTGTGACGAGGAGAGATCTATGGCCTTCGCTGGCAATGTGGACGAGTTGGCCCTGCTGCAGGCGGTCCGGTTGAAAGAGCAGGTCAGCGCGACTGTTCTGGCCGAGCATCTCGGTGTGAGCGCCGCGTCCGCGCAGGCCGCCTACGACGCGCTGCTGACCCAGGGCAAGGCGCAGGAAGTGTCGGACGGCCGGATCGGGCTCACCGAGGCCGGACGCTCGGAGCTAGAGGATCAGCTCGACGCCGAGCGGGTGTCCATCGACGAGGACTCCATCGCGGAGGTGTACGAGAGCTTCGTGCCGTTCCACGAGGAGTTCGTCGGACTGATCGATTCGGCCGACGCCGATCAGCTGGCCGACCTGGACCGCCGTGCGTCGGTCGTGTTCGACGACCTGTCGGCGTTCGTGCCCCGGTTGTCCCGCTACCAGGACCTGTTCGCCGACGCCCTCGCGAAAGTCGCTGCGGGGGAGACGAAGTGGATCTCGGAACCCGTGATCGACTCGTACGCCACCGTGTGGGCCGAACTCCGTAAGGAGCTGCTCGGCGCGTCCGGCACCGCCGAGTGACGTGACACGCGTCACCACCCCCCTATTCGGGGGTGGTGACGCAGTGAGCCGGATCACTACTTTTCCTCTCATCCGGGATACGCCCACCAGGGTGTTCCCCACGGACCACGGAGGAATCGAGTGACCACAGTCTCCAACTCGGGTGCGGGCGCCCCCCACGCCCCCACACCGGTGCGCCAGGGCGGTACCAGCGTCCGCAAGGTGGCCATCGCCAGCGGCATCGGCACGACCATCGAGTTCTACGACTTCTTCATCTACGGCACCGCCGCAGCCCTGGTGTTCCCCACGGTGTTCTTTCCCGCCCTCGGCTCCACCGCCGGCACCGTCGCCTCCTTCGCGACCTTCGCCGTCGCGTTCGTCGCCAGGCCCGTGGGTGCCATGCTGTTCGGCCACTACGGTGACCGGATCGGACGTAAGAAGACGCTGATCTCCACGCTCATCCTGATGGGTGTCTCGACGTTCCTGATCGGCCTGCTGCCCGGCGCCGAGACGATCGGGGTCGCGGCCCCGATCCTGCTGGTGCTGCTGCGTTTCGGTCAGGGATTCGCGGTCGGCGGCGAGTGGGCGGGCGCCACGCTGCTGACGGCGGAATACGCACCCCCGGGCAAGCGCGGTCTGTACGCGATGTTCCCGCAGCTCGGCCCCGCGGTGGCCTTCATCCTCTCCAGTGCCACGTTCCTCGTCACCGGCACCCTGCTCGGCGACACCAACGAGGTCTTCCTCGAATACGGGTGGCGGATTCCCTTCCTGTTCAGTGCCGTCCTGGTCGGCATCGGCCTCTACATGCGACTGGCGATCGAGGAGACACCGGTGTTCCGTGCGGCCCAGCAGGCCGACCGTGCCGACGCGACCCCGCGGACCCTCCCGCTGATGGACGCCTGGCGGTACCAGACCAAGGAGATCCTCCTCTCGGCCGGCGCGCTCGCGACACTGTTCGCGTTCTTCTACATGGGCACAGCGTTTCTCACCAGCTACGGCACGAAGACTCTCGGGTTCAGCCGCTCGTTCGTGCTGACGGTCGGGATCGCCTCGGCCGTGGTCTTCGGATTCACGATCGTCGTCTCCGCTCTGTACTCGGACCGGATCGGGCGTCGACGGGTCATCATGATCTCCTGCGGACTGGCCGTCGTGTGGGCGCTCGCGCTGTTCCCGCTGCTCGACACCGGTTCACCCGTCGCGTTCACGATCGGCGTGATGGTCACGCTCGCCATCTTCGGAATTGCCTACGGCCCCTGCGGGGCGCTGCTTCCGGAAATGTTCCAGACGCGCTACCGCTACACCGGCGCCGGCCTCGGCTACAACCTCGCCGGAGTGCTCGGCGGCGCCGTGCCGCCGCTGATCGCCGCACCCCTGGCGTCCGCGTACGGCAGCGCCGCGATCGGCGTGCTGCTCGCCGTCCTCGGCGTGGTCAGCCTGCTGTGCACGAAGGCCCTGGTGGAAACGAAAGACGACGCGCTCTGACAGGGCCGGCGAGGGGTGTCCGGACTTCGCACAGATACCGGCGCCCCTCGCCGTGCAGTATGCCCTGGATCACATCAACCAAGAGTAAGTTCGACCGCGGAAGGGCCTTCGGGTCTGCCCGTCCCGTAGGTGCCCGAACGGGCTCCTGGAGAGGAAGAGTGATGACAACCCCGCTTCCCAGTTACACCAACGGCGTGTGGGACGCCCCGATGCTCGGCGACACGATCGGAGACAACTTCGACCGGACGGTGGCAGCCCACGCCGATCGTGACGCCCTGGTCGACCGGCCCTCGGGGCGGCGGTGGACATACGCGGAGCTGAGGCGGGACGTCGACGCCGTGGCGGTGGGGTTGCTGAAGCGGGGTATCGGGAAGGGCGACCGGGTCGGGATCTGGGCGCCGAACTGCCCGGAGTGGACGCTGATCCAGTTCGCGACGGCCAAGATCGGCGCCGTGCTCGTCAACATCAACCCCGCCTACCGGGCGCACGAGTTGAAGTACGTGCTCGATCAGGCCGGTATCCGTCTGCTGGTGTCGGCGCCCGAGTTCAAGTCCTCCGACTACGCGGGCATGATCGAGGAGGTTCGGCCGCAGTGCCCCGACCTCGAGATGGTGGTGCTCCTCGGCAGTGCCGAGTGGAGCAAGCTGGCGTCGGACGGAAAGGCTGTGCACGCCGCCGACCCCTCCCTGCTGCCCGCCGCGCAGGCGGCCCTGTCCTCGGACGACCCGATCAATATCCAATACACCTCGGGGACAACCGGATTCCCCAAGGGTGCGACGCTCAGCCACCACAACATCCTGAACAACGGATACTTCGTCGGCGAGCTGTGCCACTACACGGAGAACGACCGCGTCTGCATCCCGGTGCCGTTCTACCACTGCTTCGGCATGGTGATGGGCAACCTGGCGTGCACGAGTCACGGCGCGACCATGGTCATCCCCGGACCCTCCTTCGACCCGAAAGCCACGCTGCAGGCCGTCGAAGCGGAGAAGTGCACATCTCTGTACGGGGTGCCGACGATGTTCATCGCCGAACTCGCCGAACCGGACTTCGCATCGTTCGACCTGTCGAGCCTGCGGACCGGAATCATGGCCGGATCACCCTGCCCGGTGGAGGTGATGAAGCAGGTCATCGAACAGATGGGGATGGCCGAGGTCTCCATCTGTTACGGCATGACCGAGACGTCCCCGGTGTCGCTGCAGACCCGGTCGGACGACACGATCGATCAGCGCGTGTCGACGGTCGGCCGCGTCGGTCCGCATCTCGAGGTCAAGATCGTCGATCCGGCAACGGGACTGACCGTTCCGCGGGGCACGCCGGGCGAACTCTGCACCCGGGGATACTCGGTGATGCTCGGGTACTGGAACAACCCGGAGAAGACCGCCGAAGCGATCGACGCCGGACGGTGGATGCACACCGGTGACATCGGTGTGATGGATTCCGACGGCTACGTCGCGATCACCGGGCGGATCAAGGACATGGTCATCCGCGGCGGCGAGAACGTCTATCCCCGCGAGATCGAGGAGTTCCTGTACACGCATCCGGACATCCTCGACGCCCAGGTCATCGGGGTGCCGGACGCGAAGTACGGCGAGGAACTGATGGTATGGGTGCGGATGAAGGACGGTGCCGAACCCCTGGACGCGGCCAAGGTGCGCGAATTCTGCACCGGCAAGCTCGCCCACTACAAGATCCCGAAGTACGTGCACGTCGTGGACGAGTTCCCGATGACCGTGACGGGCAAGGTGCGCAAGGTCGAGATGCGCGAGCAGTCCCTCGACCTGATCGGGCGCACCTGACCCGCCTCGTCACCTGGCTCGCAGCAACGTCGCGACGGCGTCCTGCCCGCGTCGCTCGGCATTCTGCAGGGCCGTCCGTCCGTCCGCGTCCGCGATGGACGGATCGGCGCCCGCGTCGAGCAGCAGGCGGACGACGTCCTGATAGCGGTCGGAGCCGTCGCCGTAGACCACGGCCTCGAGCAGGGCAGTCCAGCCCGGCCCGTTGACGTGGTCTACCGGCACACCCGCCTCGATCAGCATCCGCACGGTGTCGACGTGGCCGTGCTCGGCCGCCGGGATCAGCGCGGTTCCGCCGAACCGATTGGTGCTGGTGACGTCGGCTCCCCGCTCGAGGGTGAGCGCGAGAATCTCGTTCAGTCCCTCCGCGCCGGCATACAGGAACGCCGAGTCCTCGCGCGCGTTTTTCGCGTTGACATCTGCTCCGGCGTCGATCAGTGCCCGCGCGGTGGCGACGTCGTCACGGGCGACGGCGTCGAACAGCGCGCGTTCCAGTTCGGGCGTCGACACGGGGGCGGCTCTTCAACCCAGCGCCCCGGCGATCGCGTCGAGCCCGGCGGCCGCGCACGCCTGATCCCGTATTCCGTCGGGAGCGCCGCCGACGCCGATACCCGCGATCGACCCGCCGGCCGACTTCACGCTCACGCCGCCGGCGAGGAACAACGTGCCGGGAAGGTCGGCAACCGTCGCGCCGTCGCCCTTGGCCCGTTCGCTCAGATCGCTGGTGTTCGCGCCGAACGCGGCAGCGGTGTACGCCTTCTGACGGGCCGCCTCCACGGTGTGCTGAGCCGCGTTGTCCCCGCGCAGCATGGCCTGCACGTTGCCGGCGCGATCGACCACCGACACGGTGACGAAGCCGAGCCCGTCGGCCTGGCACTTCGCGAGCGCCGCCTGCGCGGCGACCTGCGCAGTGCCGATACCGAGACGGTTCTGGCTCACCACGCCGTCCGCACCGTCGATCGGAGCCGGTGCAGCGGCCGTCGCGACCGGAGTGGACGCCGGACTCGCCTCGTCGGACGCGGACGTGCCGCACGCCGAGGTGGCGACGATCGCGGCGAGCGGGACGGTGATCGCCAGAATGCGGGGCAGGCGGCGGAAGGTGCGCATCGGAAGGCCTTTCGGGAAGTGACGAGCTGACGTGACCAGCCTGGCCCGGCGGTGCCGGTGACCGCATCGGGCCGACGGCGCTCCCGAACTCATCCGTCCGGCCCCGGCAGATCATCCGAACGGTTGATCCGCGACCCACGGCAGATCCGTAGGATCAATCGACGTGACGACACCTGTGGACGGAGTGGACAGGTCGGACGGCGCGGGTCTGCGCGGCCCGCTCGCTACCGCCATCCATGTGTCGTTCTACGTCCTCCTCGCGACGTCGACGGCGCGGTATCTGACCTACCACGGAGTGAGCGGGCAGTTCGTCGTGGTGGTCGCGTTGATTGCCGCGCTCGCCGCGTTGTACACGGTCACCGCCGTGGTCGCACGGCGGGAAGGCGTATGGGAACCGTGGGTGTGGCCGGTCCTGACGACGTGGGCAGTGCTCGTCTGGCTCGCGCCGAGTTTCGCCTGGTGCGCGTTTCCCATGTTCTTTCTGTGCACGAGGGCCTACCCGAGTCGGATCGCGTACCCGGTCGTCGGGGTTCTCGCCGTGCTCACGTCGCTGGCGTTCTTCACCTTCTCCGGCCGCAGCGAGTGGGCGGTGCTGGTCGGACCGCTGTGCACCGGAGCGCTGATCGTCATGGCGTACAGCCAGATCGAGCGGGACGGCCGGGAACGGGTGCGACTGCTCCGCCAGGTGGCGGAGACCCGGTCCCGGCTCGCGGAGACCGAGCGGGAGGCGGGAATGCTCGCCGAACGCGAACGACTGGCCCGCGAGATCCACGACACCGTGACACAGGGACTGACCAGCAGCCTGCTTCGGCTCGAGGCGGCCGAGCAGATCTGGGCGCAGGCAGATCCGCGGACGGAGGCGCGAGCACGCGAGGACGTCCGCGTGGCGACCGGAACATTGCGCGAGAACCTGGCGGAAACGCGCAGTCTCGTGCACCATCTCGCGGCGCCCAACCTGGAATCCCAGCCGATCGACGCGGCACTGCTCGCTGCCGCGCGTACCCACCATCCGCGGGCGGAGCTCCGGATCGTGGGTAGTCCGATCGCGATTCCGGCGGAGGTGACGCACGCGCTGCTGCGGATCACCCAGAGCGCCGTGTCCAATATTGCCCGGCACGCGCACGCCGAGACCGTGGGTGTCACGTTGACGTATCTTCCGGATGCCGTCGCACTCGACATCTTCGACGACGGCACCGGTTTCGAACCCGCGCCCACCGGATCTCCCTCGGCGCGCGGCGGATACGGACTACGCGCGATGCGCAGTCGCGTCGAGCAACTGGGCGGCACGTTCACCGTCGAGAGCGCACCGGGCGAGGGCACCGTGGTGGCCGCTCAGATACCGTGCGCGAGAGGGACCGCGGCATGACGACCGTGACCGTCCTGCTGGTCGACGACCACGTGGTCGTTCGGGCCGGGCTGCGAGCGCTTCTCGACTCGCAGCCGGACATCGAGGTGATCGCCGAGGCGGGCACGGGGGAGGCGGCCGTCGACGCCGTGACCACATTCCGGCCGCAGCTCGTGACGATGGATCTCGCCCTCGGCGCCGGTATCGACGGGGTGGAGGCCATTCGCCGCATCCGGCAGGTCGATCGGAACCTGCCGGTGCTGGTGTTCACGACGTACGACACGGATGCCGACGTGGTGCGCGCCATCGATGCCGGTGCCATCGGATACCTCCTGAAGGATTCGACACCCCAGGAGATCTTCGCGGCCGTGCGCGGCGCGGCCGCCGGCCAGAGTGTGCTGTCGCCGCCCGTCGCGTCGCGACTACTGCAGCAGATGCAGCGCCCCGAGGAGGCTCTCACGCCGCGGGAGGCCGAACTGCTGACTCTGCTGGCCATGGGCATGACGAACAAGGAGCTCGGCAAAGCCCTCTTCATCAGCGAGGCGACGGTCAAGACCCACCTCGCCCACATCTACGCGAAGCTCGGCGTCGACACCCGGGCCGCAGCGGTGTCCGTAGCCCTGCGACGGCAGGGCATTCGCTGAACCGGCGGGGTTCACAGCGGTACGCCGCATGAACCTTTTGGCAACGATTTGCCGAAGCCCTGTCGAACGGGTGTCCAGGTGGTTATGTTCGAAAAGAGCGGTGACCTTCCGCTCGCACCATGAATTGCGTGTTGAGAGGACAAGGGCCATGGTCGGCAACATCATCGGCACCATCATCTTCGGTGCGGTCATCGGCGTTCTGGCGCGTCTCGTGATTCCGGGAAAGCAGGCGATGGGGTGGGTCATCACCGTCGTCCTCGGCATCATCGGCGCGCTGATCGGGTACTGGGTGTGGGAGGGGCTCCTCGACAAGGGGGACACCGGCGGGATCGACTGGATCCGGTGGATCATCAGCATCGCCGTGGCGGCCGTGCTGACCCTCGGATACACCTCGATGACGAGCAAGAACAGGGTGTAGACGCCACATCGCACCGTCAAGAGAAGGGCCCCGTCCGGTCAGGGCGGGGCCCTTCTGCGGCTTCGCCGCCCGTGAGTACTTGTTAACCGCCCGTGGTTGACAACTACTCACGGGCGCAGGCAGAGAAGCGTCATGTCGCGCAGCACTTTCCGGGTGCGCGAGGGGGTGGTGGGATCGGCGCTGTGCGGGGTCGAGTTGATGAGCCCGAACGTGGCGTGCGCCTTGGTGCGGGCGTCCGTCTCGTCCAGTGACGTGTCCACCTGCAGCAGCACCTTCACCCAGATCTCCACGTAGCGCCGCTGCGTCTGCCGGACCTCCCGGCGGGCCTCGGCGGGCAGGCTCTCCAGGTCCCGGTCCTGGATGCGAATGAGGTCGGGTTCGCCGAGCGCGAAGTCCAGGTGGAAGTCGATCAGACCCTCCAGGGCCGCTTCCGGGGAGGCGGCCTCCGCGACGACGAGCGACCCGCCTTCGAGCAGTCGCGTGCTGATTCCGACGAGCAGTTCGACGAGCACGGCGTCCTTGTTGGGGAAGTGCCGGTACACGGCCGGGCCGCTGATTCCCGCGGCGGAACCGAGGTCCTCGAGGCGGACGCCGAGGAAGCCCCGTTCGGCGATGAGGCGGGCGGCGGCCTCGAGCAGTTGGCGGCGACGATCCGCCTTCATCTGCTCCCGGCGCGTGATCGGCGCTTCGGCGCCGTCGACGTCTGTGGTCATCGCCTTGCTCTTTCTCGGATGTGGTCTGGACAACTCAGTTAATCACAGTTATCTTAGATTCAGTTATCGAGTATTAACTCACTCGGCACGGGCGTCAAGACGAGAGGGCGGCAGGATGGCACTGAGCGGAACCACTGCACGGGAGGGCTACCGGGCAGAGCACACGAAATTGGTGGACGAGCTGAAGTCGAGGCTGGCTGTGGCCGCGCTCGGCGGCAGCGAGAAGTCGCGCGAGCGGCACGTCAGCCGAGGCAAGCTCCTGCCCCGCGATCGAGTGGACACCCTGCTCGACCCCGGCAGCCCGTTCCTCGAGATCTCCCCGCTCGCGGCGAACGGCCTGTACGACGACGAGTGCCCCGGAGCGGGCGTGATCGCCGGCATCGGCCGGGTGTCCGGCCGGGAATGCGTGATCGTCGCCAACGACGCGACCGTCAAGGGCGGCACCTACTACCCGATGACGGTGAAGAAGCACCTGCGGGCGCAGGAGATCGCGCTGCAGAACCAGCTGCCGTGCATCTACCTCGTCGACTCCGGCGGCGCGTTCCTGCCGAGGCAGGACGAGGTGTTCCCGGACCGCGAGCACTTCGGCCGCATCTTCTACAACCAGGCGACGATGAGCGCGCAGGGCATCCCGCAGATCGCGGCGGTCCTCGGCTCGTGCACCGCCGGCGGCGCCTACGTGCCCGCGATGAGCGACGAGGCCGTCATCGTCCGCAACCAGGGCACCATCTTCCTGGGCGGTCCGCCGCTGGTGAAGGCTGCCACCGGTGAGGTCGTGACAGCGGAGGAACTCGGCGGCGGCGACCTGCACTCGAAGGTCTCCGGCGTCACCGACCACCTCGCGGAGGACGACCAGGACGCGCTGCGGATCGTGCGGAACATCGTCGCGACCCTCGGCCCGCGCGCCGAGCGGCCGTGGGACGTGATCAGCGCCGTCCCCGCGTCGGCGCCGCAGACCGAGCTCTACGACGTGGTCCCCACCGACCCGCGCACCCCGTACGACGTCCACGAGGTCATCGACCGGATCGTGGACGGCGGCGAGTTCCAGGAGTTCAAGGCGGAGTACGGCAAGACCCTGGTCACCGGTTTCGCGCACGTCGAGGGCCACCCGGTCGGCATCGTCGCCAACAACGGCGTGCTGTTCGCCGAGTCCGCGATGAAGGGCGCGCATTTCATCGAACTGTGCGACAAGCGCAAGATTCCGCTTCTGTTCCTGCAGAACATCGCCGGTTTCATGGTCGGCCGCGACTACGAGGCCGGCGGCATCGCCAAGCACGGCGCCAAGATGGTGACCGCGGTGGCGTGCGCCCGGGTTCCCAAGCTGACCGTCGTGATCGGCGGCTCCTACGGTGCGGGCAACTACTCGATGTGCGGGCGGGCGTACTCGCCGCGGTTCCTGTGGATGTGGCCGAACGCCCGGATCTCCGTGATGGGCGGAGAGCAGGCGGCGTCGGTGCTCTCGACGGTGCGCAGCGAGCAACTCGACAGCGCGGGCAACCCGTGGTCGGCAGAGGACGAAGAAGCGTTCAAGGCGCCGATCCGCGAGCAGTACGAGGCGCAGGGCAATCCGTACTACTCGACGGCCAGGCTGTGGGACGACGGCATCATCGACCCCGCCGATACCAGAACTGTTCTCGGACTGGCGCTCTCGGTGTGTGCGAACGCGCCGGTCGAGCCGGTCTCCTACGGCGTTTTCCGGATGTGAGTGGAATGACTGAAATGACTCGGATAGATACCGTCCTGGTAGCCAACCGCGGCGAGATCGCGGTGCGCGTGATCCGCACACTGCGGGCCATGGGAATCCGCTCCGTCGCCGTGTTCAGCGAGGCGGACCGCGACGCCCGGCACGTTCGCGAGGCCGACACCGCGGTGCTGCTCGGTCCCGCCGCGGCGCGGGAGAGTTACCTCGTCATCGAGAAGGTGATCGCGGCGGCCCGCGCCACCGGCGCGCAGGCGATCCATCCCGGTTACGGGTTCCTCTCGGAGAACTCCAAGTTCGCCGGGGCCTGCGCGGACGCGGGGATCGCGTTCCTCGGTCCGTCCGCTCACGCCATCGAGGTGATGGGCGACAAGATCACCGCCAAGAACGCGGTGGCGAAGTTCGACGTCCCTGTCGTCCCCGGCATCGCCCGCCCCGGCCTGTCCGACGACGAACTGATCGCGGCCGCAGGCGACATCGGATACCCCGTCCTCGTCAAGCCGTCGGCAGGCGGCGGCGGCAAGGGCATGCGGCTGGTGGAGGAGCCGGGCGCACTCGCCGAGGCACTGCGCAGCGCGCGGCGGGAGGCGGCGTCGGCGTTCGGCGACGACACACTCTTCCTCGAGCGATTCGTGCTGCGGCCCCGGCACATCGAGGTGCAGATCCTCGCGGACGGACACGGGAACGTCGTCCACCTCGGCGAGCGCGAATGCAGTCTGCAGCGTCGCCATCAGAAGGTCATCGAGGAAGCGCCGTCGCCGCTGCTGGACGAGGCAACACGCGCCCGGATCGGCGAGGCCGCCTGCAACACGGCGCGCAGCGTCGACTACTCGGGAGCGGGAACGGTCGAGTTCATCGTCTCCGCCGACAAGCCCGACGAGTTCTTCTTCATGGAGATGAACACCCGGCTGCAGGTCGAGCACCCGGTCACCGAACTCGTGACGGGCCTGGACCTCGTCGAGTGGCAGGTGCGAGTGGCCGCCGGTGAGCCTCTCGGCTTCACCCAGGACGACATCACCCTCACCGGCCACGCCATCGAAGCCCGCGTCTACGCCGAGGACCCGAGTCGCGGCTTCCTCCCCACCGGTGGACTCGTGGCCGACGTGGTCGAACCCGCCGGCCCCGGTGTCCGTGTCGACTCCGGGCTGCAGCCCGGCACGGTGGTCGGCAGCGATTACGACCCGATGCTGGCGAAGGTCATCGCCCACGCCGACGACCGCGCCGGCGCGCTGCGGAAGCTGGACCGGGCGCTGGCCGGCACCGGTGTGCTGGGAGTGGTCACCAACATCGAGTTCGCGCGCTTCCTGCTCGCCGATCCCGACGTGGTGGCCGGCAATCTCGACACCGGTCTGCTCGACCGACGGCTCGAGGACTTCGTCGCGGCGGAGGCCACCGATGCCGCCCTGATCGCCGCTGCTGCTTTCCGCTGGTTGCAGCGCTGGCCCGAGCGGGCACAGGCCGATCCCTGGGACGTCCCGAGCGGCTGGCGGGTCGGGGTTCCCGCGCCCACCAGCATCCGGTTGTCCTCTGCCACCCGCACCGACCACGTCCGGATCACGGGCAGTCCGGCCGAGGCCACCGCGCAGGTCGAGGACGGCGACACTCTGTCCCTGACGGCGGCGCTCGACGGAACCACCCTCTCCGTGGTGATCGACGGCAGGCGCGAAACCTACCGGGTCGCCCAGACCGACGGGCACATCTGGCTCGCCGGTTCCGACGGCACGACGATGCTGCGTGAGGTCCGTGAACTCAGTGTCCGCACTGGCGACGTCCACGCCGGCGAGGCCGAGATCACCAGCCCCATGCCCGGATCCGTCATCGCCGTCGGCGCCGAGGCAGGCGCCCACGTCACCGCAGGCCAAACGCTCGTCGTGGTCGAGGCGATGAAGATGGAGCACTCGCTCACCGCCCCCGTCGACGGCGTCGTCGACATCCTCGTCGCACCCGGTGACCAGGTGATGGTCGACCAGCTGCTCGCACGAGTCACCCCGCACACCGACACCACCGACACGAAAGAAGACGCGTCATGACCGAATTCCTTGCCACCGGCCAGCTTCCCGACGAGTACCAGCAGTTGGCGAAGACCGTCGCCGATTTTGCCAAGAACGTGGTGGCACCGGTCGCGGCGGAACACGACGCCAACCACACGTTCCCGTACGAGGTGGTGTCGGGGATGGCCGACATGGGCCTGTTCGGCCTGCCGTTCCCCGAGGAGTACGGCGGAATGGGCGGCGACTACTTCGCCCTCTGCCTGGCACTCGAAGAACTGGGCAAGGTCGACCAGAGTGTCGCGATCACCCTGGAAGCCGGCGTGTCGCTGGGTGCGATGCCGATCTACCGGTTCGGCAACGAGGAGCAGAAGCAGGAGTGGCTGCCGCAGCTGACGAGCGGCAAGAGCCTGGCCGCGTTCGGGCTCACCGAGCCGGGCGCCGGAAGCGATGCCGGCGGGACGAAGACCACCGCGAAGTTCGACAGCGGTGAATGGATCATCAACGGCAACAAGCAGTTCATCACCAACTCCGGCACCGACATCACCAAGCTCGTCACCGTCACCGCGGTGACCGGTACGAAGGACGGCAAGAAGGAGATTTCCACCATCCTCGTGCCGACGTCGACGCCGGGCTTCACTGCCGAGCCGGCGTACAACAAGGTCGGCTGGAACGCCTCCGACACCCACCCGCTCACGTTCTCGGACGTGCGCGTTCCCGAGGAGAATCTGCTCGGCGAGCGCGGCCGCGGGTACGCGAACTTCCTGCGGATCCTCGACGAGGGACGCATCGCCATCGCCGCGCTCAGCGTCGGCGCCGCCCAGGGATGCGTCGACGAGTCGGTCAAGTACGCCAAGGAACGGGAGGCGTTCGGACGGCCCATCGGACACAACCAGGCCATCGCGTTCAAGATCGCCCGCATGGAGGCGCGCGCCCACACCGCGCGCACGGCGTACTACGACGCCGCCGCCCGGATGTTGTCCGGCAAGCCGTTCAAGAAGCAGGCCGCCATCGCCAAGCTCGTCGCCTCCGAGGCCGCGATGGACAACGCCCGCGACGCCACCCAGATCCACGGCGGCTACGGATTCATGAACGAGTACACCGTGGCCCGGCACTACCGCGACAGCAAGATCCTGGAGATCGGCGAGGGCACCACCGAGGTGCAGCTGATGCTGATCGCGCGCGAGGCAGGCCTGTGACCGCCACGACCGAACCGAAGCGAATCGTTCAGCGGGGCCTGTGGTTCGAGGAGTTCGAGCTGGGAGCGGTGTACGAGCACCGTCCCGGCCGGACCGTCACCGAGGCCGACAACGTCCTCTTCACGACGCAGACGATGAACACCCAGGCACTGCACCTGGACGCCGCGTACAGCGAGAACACCCAGTTCGGTGAGCGCCTCGTCAACTCGATGTTCACCCTCTCGACGCTGGTCGGGTTGTCGGTGGCGCAACTGACGCAGGGGACCATCGTCGCCAACCTGGGGTTCTCGGAGATCAGTTTCCCGAAGCCGCTGTTTCACGGCGACACGCTGTACGCGGAGACGAAGATCGCGGACAAGCGCGAGTCGAAGAGCAGGCCCGGCGAGGGCATCGTCACGCTCGAGCACACCGGCCGGAATCAGAACGGCGACGTGGTGGCGATCGCGGTCCGCAAGACCCTCGTTCAGAAGAAGCCGTCATGAGCTGGGAACTGCCCGGGCCGGCCTGGCTGTTCTGCCCGGCGGACCGGCCCGAACGGTATGCGAAGGCGGCTGCGGCAGCCGACGTCGTGATCCTCGACCTCGAGGACGGGGTGGCGCCTGCGGACAAGGAAGCGGCTCGGGTCGCCCTGATCGACACCCCGCTGGATCCGGATCGCACGGTGGTGCGGGTCAATCCGGTCGGGACCGAGGACCACGAGCGCGATCTGCTGGCACTCGACGGCACCCGTTACACGAGGCTGATGCTGGCCAAGTGCGAGTCCGCCGATCAGGTGCTGTCGCTGGCGCCGCGTGAGGTGATCGCCCTCGTCGAGTCGCCGCTCGGTGCGCTCGCGGTGAGCGAGATCGCGCTGGCGGCGAGCACGATCGGCGTGATGTGGGGCGCCGAAGATCTCGTGGCGGCGATGGGCGGTAACTCCAGTCGCCGCGAGGACGGCAGCTACCGGGACGTCGCCACCCATGTGCGGTCATCGACACTGCTGGCCGCCAAGGCATATCACCGGCTCGCCCTGGATTCCGTCTATCTCGACATCAAGGACCTCGACGGGTTGCGCGCCGAGGCGGTCGACGCCGTCGCCGTCGGATTCGACATCAAGGTCGGCATCCATCCCAGCCAGGTCGCGGTGATCCGGGAGGCGTACGCGCCGTCCGACGAGGACGTCGACTGGGCGACGCGGGTTCTCGCCGCCGTCGCCGACGAGCGAGGAGTCTTCGCGTTCGAGGGAAAGATGGTGGACGCGCCGGTCCTGCGTCACGCCGAGGCGATCCTGCGCCGCTCCCAGGTCGAGTCGAAGGGGAAAAGCACGTCCGAGTCCCCACGGTAGGCGGCGAAAGAGCGCGGGACCGCCGCGCTCTCGGGGAAGATGGTGCCCATGACTGCCGATCCGCAATGGGTGCCCACCGAATCCGACGTGCGCGACGCGGTCGTCACCGACTTCGCCCGGTTCGTCGCCCGGCGTCACGGCGTCCGGGTCGACGACTACCGGGCGCTGTGGCGCTGGTCGGTCGCCGATCCGGCGGCGTTCTGGCAGGACGTGTGGGACTACTTCGAGATCAGGTCCGCCACCGACCACGGACCGGCCCTCGCGGACGCCGCGATGCCGGGTGCCGTCTGGTTCCCCGGGGCGACCCTCAACTACGTCGACCACGTCTTCCGGAATGCCCGCCCCGGCACACCGGCGATCCTGTACGCGGGTGAGGGAGCCACCGGCATCTCCGTCGGGTGGGACGAGTTGCGGTCCGCGGTGGCGGGCCTCGCCGCGACTCTCCGCGAGCACGGAGTCGGAGTCGGTGACCGGGTCGTCGGCTACCTCCCCAACATTCCCGAGGCCGTCGTCGCGTTCCTCGCCACGGCGTCGCTCGGCGCCGTGTGGGCCGCGTGCGGACAGGACTACTCCGCGCCGGCCGCGCTCGATCGCCTGGGTCAACTGGAACCGAAAGCGCTGATCACCGCGGACGGCTACCGGTTCGGCGGCAAGGAACACGATCGGCTCGCGGCGTCGGCCGACCTGCGCGGCGGATTGTCGTCGCTGGCCCTCACGGTGGTCGTGCCGCATCTCGATCCGGACGCCGTCGTCGACGGCACCCTCACCTGGGCGGAGGCCGCCGGCCGGGACGCCGCACTCGAGTCCGTGGCCGTCCCGTTCGACCACCCGCTGTGGGTGGTGTTCTCCTCGGGAACCACGGGCCTGCCGAAGGGCATCGTGCACGGTCACGGCGGCGTTCTCCTCGAACACGTGAAGTCGCTCGCGCTCCAACTCGACATCGGCCGCGACGACACCCTCTTCTGGTACACCAGTCCCAGTTGGATGATGTGGAACTTCCAGACGGCGGGACTGCTGGTGGGGGCCACCATCGTCTGCTACGACGGAAGTCCGTCCTTTCCTACGCCGGATTCGTTGTGGGCCTTGGTGTCACGTCTGGGTGTGACCGTGGTCGGCACCAGTCCCGGCTATGTTCTCGCGTGCGACAAGGCGGGGGTGATCCCCGTACGAGAGCACGACCTGAGCGCGCTCCGCGCGGTGGGGGTGACCGGCTCCACGCTGCCTGCGGCGTCGTCACTGTGGTTGTCCGAGAACGTCGGTCGCCGAGTTCCCGTCGTGTCGATCACCGGTGGGACCGACGTGGTGTCGGCGTTCGTCGGAGGAGCGCGGAGTGTGCCGGTCTGGCCGGGGGAGCTGTCCGCCCCGTGTCTGGGTGTCGCCGTCGACGCGTTCGACGAGTCGGGTCGGCCGGTGCGAGGCGAGGTGGGTGAACTGGTCGTGACGGCGCCGATGCCGTCCATGCCGGTGTCGTTCTGGAACGATCCGGACGGAAAGCGTTACCGTGAAGCATATTTCGATGTGTTTCCCGGAGTGTGGCGGCACGGCGACTGGATCACGATCACCGATCGCGGGACCGTCCTGATGCATGGAAGGTCCGATTCCACCCTGAACCGCAACGGAATTCGGATGGGCAGCGCCGACATCTATCAGGTGGTGGAGAAGCTCCCTGAGGTTGCCGAGGCGCTTGTCGTCGGTGTCGACCTGGCGGACGGCGGATACTGGATGCCACTGTTCGTGGTCCTGTCGGAGGGGGCGGAACTCGACGACGCGCTGAAGCAGCGTATCCGCGGAGCGATTCGTGAGCAGGCCTCTCCCCGGCACGTGCCCGACGACATCATCGAGGCTCCCGGCATCCCGCACACCCGGACCGGCAAGAAACTCGAGGTGCCTCTCAAGCGCATATTCCAGGGTGCGGACGCGGGCCGCACGGTGGACCGCAGCGCCGTGGACGACCCCGACCTGCTCGACTGGTTCGCGCGGCACGGACGCTGAGCCTGCGTGTCCGTCGATGTCAGTGTCGTTGGGCGACAACGGTTAGGTTAGTCTTACTTTGGTTACTTGCTGGTGGAGGCGCGCGATCTGACGTCCGCGCATCGGCGAATGTGAGAAATCTCCCGTCTGCCTGCGATCGGTCGCACCGCAGCAATCGCGACTAATCGGACATCGGCAGTGTCGCGCAGCAGGAGGGTGTTCCAGATGCTGGGATGCCGCCGGGGTGCCGTCGATTCGCACCTCTTTGGCGGGGCCGTGCTTTCGCGTCCTCGTGGCAGGTCAGCGGGCGATCTGACGGCGCCCGGGTGCTCACGTGAACGTCCGAGTTTTCGTTCGATGCGGATCCGTGACGGACCTGGTCGGTTATTCCCTGTGCGCAACTCCGGGTGCTCTTCGTTTTGAGACCTGCGCGGGGCTTTGGTAGACACGGTGGTTGGCAAAAACTGCGGTCACGGGGGGCAGTGAGTGTTCAACGCCGCGGTCGGTCATCAGATCGGCTGCACCGTGCAGGGATAACAGTCGGGAGGCGGAACATGAAACTGGATACGACAGTTGTACACCTAGCGAAATTCCGACTCTCGGTACGGTATCCGTGTTCTGGTTGTACGCAGCGCCTGGAATGTGGTTCGGCCTGTTGAATATGTGCGCGTCGAAGATCGAATTCAGGCCTGGTTCTGGAAGGATCGAGGGTTGGGTACGTCACACCGGCGCCGGTAACGGGAGCGGATCCGACACCGATGTAATTCCCGGCGCTACCGCAGAACCGTACGAACCGAAATCGTCACCACCGAGCGAGGGGAGGCCGAAGCAATGATCGCGACGATGTTTCGCTCCTCCACCAGCGCCGTAGACTCGGCTCTCGACTCGGAGGATGACGAGCACCGATTGGGTGGCCGCTTGTTGGATCGATGAGAGAACGGAGCCACGTATGAACCCGCTCACCGTAAGTAGTTCGGGATGTAAGGGCCTTGGAGTGTTCAGCGTCGCAGGCAATCGGGTTTCGGACGATCGTCTGACATCGACTCCGAGTGTGGTGGAACTCTTCGATCAGCGCAGGGCGTCCCATGCCCGGCACGTCCCCGCTCCGCGAGATGCTTCGAACCGGCAAGGCCTGTTCATGTGATGGCGTTCATCGGAAGACCGGCCCACGACGCAGTCCGTGGGACCGAGAGCTACGAATCACCAAAGACACAGGCGGCAGTCGCCACGCGTTCGAGAACGGAGTAACCCTTGGGGTCGGGACAAGCAGCGGGTAGTAGCGGTGCTCCGGAAGGGGCGTTTCCGCTGTCAGCTGCGCAGCGAGGCATCTGGTTCGCGCAACACGCGATGGGCGACGTTCCCCTCACCATCGCCCAGTACATCGAGCTTCGCGGTGACATCGACCTCGACCTGCTGACCGAGGCCACGGTCCGTACCGGCCGGGAGTTCGGCTCCGGCTTCCTCCGCCTCGTCGAGATCGAGGGGATGCCCTACCAGTACGTCGACAAGTCCCTCGACGACGCCATCACCTACGTCGACCTCCGCGCCGAGGACGATTCCGTCGACGCCGCCGAGAAGTGGATGCGGGCCAACTACAGCGCCCCCGTCGACCTCCTCGAGGACCGCCTCGTCGTGGTCTACCTGCTCCACGTCGGGGAGAATCACTACTTCTGGTTCTGCCGCATCCATCACATCGCGCTCGACGGTTTCGGCGCGATGGCGCTGATCGCACGCATCGCCGAGATCTACACCGCGCTGGTCGAAGGCACCGAGCCGCCGGCCTGCCGCGCCGAGGACCTGGTCCGGATCGTCGAGGACGAGCAGCGGTACCGCAACTCCGAGCGGTTCGCGAAGGATCGCGAATACTGGGCCGAACGCACCGCGCACCTGCCCGAGGCCCCGAGCCTCGCCGGTCGTGCGGCCATGGTGGGCAAGTTCGCGCGGCTCTCCTCCGAGGCGCTGCCCGAGTCCACCGCCACCCTTCTCGACGAGGCTCTCGGCGGCAGCAACGCCAGTTCCGCACCCATCGTGGTGGCCGCATTCGCCGCGTACCTGGCCCACATGACCGACCGGACGGACGTCGTCCTCAGCCTCCCGGTCTCGGCGCGCACCACCGCCACGTTGCGCCGCTCCGGCGGGATGGTGTCGAACATCGTTCCGCTCCGACTCCAGATCACCCCGGAGATGACCGTCCCCGAGCTGGTCAAGAGCGTCCAGATCGAGCTCACCGGCGCCCTGCGCCGCCAGCGGTACCGGCACGAGGACATCCGCCGGGACGCCGGAGCGCCCCAGGGGCAGCGTGGCTTCTTCGGTCCCTCGATCAACATCATGATGTTCCACAGCGAGATCAAGCTGGGGACGGTCACCGGACACCAGAACGTCCTCACCACCGGACCGGTCGAAGATCTTTCGCTGAACATCTACCAGGGTGTGGCGGGCAGCAAGATCCACATCGACTTCGAGGCCAACCCCAACCTGTACTCGGCGGACGAGCTGGACCGTCACCACAGCCGCTTCTTCGACTTCTTCGAGCGCTTCCTCGGCGCCGGCGACGATGCTTCGGTGTCGGACCTGGCCGCGATGAGCGACGAGGAACGCGGACAGGTCGTGACCGGGTGGAACGGCGACGCCGTGTCGCCGCCGGCGGGAACCGTCGTCGACCTGTTCGACGCCCAGGTCGGGCGCACCCCCGACGCGACGGCACTCGTCTTCGACGGCGAGGAGCTCACGTACGCCGAGTTCGACGCGCGGGTGAACCGTCTCGCCCGGACGCTGATCGGCAGGGGAGTGGGTCCGGAGACGAAGGTCGCGCTCGCGATCCGCCGCTCGCTCGACTCCATGGTCGCGATGTACGCCGTCGTCAAGGCGGGCGGCGCGTACGTGCCGCTCGACCCCGACCACCCCGCCGAGCGCACGGCGTACGTGCTCGAAAGCGCCCGCCCGCTGTGCATCCTCACGGTCGCGCGGGACGGCCTCGCCTTCCCCGCCGGTCAGGATGTCGTGGAGATCGACGCCCTGGATCTGAGCGGCGTCCCGGCGGACCCGATCCGCGACGACGAACGGACCGCCGACCTGCGGCCGGCCAACCCGGCCTACGTCATCTACACGTCCGGGTCCACCGGACGTCCGAAGGGTGTGGCGGTGAGCCACGCTTCGGTCCTGAACCAGGTCACGTGGATCGCGTCGCGCTACGGGCTCGATGCGGACGATGTGGTGCTGCAGAAGACCCCGACGACGTTCGACGTGTCGGTGTGGGAATTGTTCGCCGCACTCGCCTCCGGGTCGCGTCTGGTGATCGCCGCGCCCGAGGGGCATCGCGATCCCGCCTATCTCGCCGACGTGATCGCGCGCGAGAACGTCACCGCGACGTCGTTCGTCCCGTCGATGCTGTCGGTGTTCGTCGCCGAGGCGGACCGCGAACAACTCGTCAGCCTGCGCGTCGTTCTCGTTGCGGGAGAGGCATTTCCGCCTGCCGTCGCCGCAGCGTTCCGCGAGAAGTCCGACGCCGGGTTGCATAACCTGTACGGCCCCACCGAGTTCACCGTGCACGCCACCGCAGGCGAGGTGGATCGGGAGACCCTCCACACGATTCCCATCGGCACCCCGGTGTGGAACACCGAGGCGTACGTGCTCGACGGCCACCTCCGGCCCGCTCCCATCGGATCCGCGGGAGAGCTCTATCTCGCGGGCGCCCAGGTCGCGCGCGGCTACGAGGGCCGGCCGGAGCTCACGGCAGAACGCTTCGTGGCCAATCCCTTCGGCGCCGCGGCAACTCGTCTGTACCGCACCGGCGACCTCGTCAAGTGGCGCGTCGACGGCAGCATCGAGTACCTCGGTCGCACCGACTTCCAGGTGAAGGTGCGCGGCCTGCGCATCGAACTGGGCGAGATCGAGGCCGCGATGTCCTCGTATCCCCATGTGGCGCAGTCGGTTGCGGTCGTCCACGACAGTTCCCTGGGACAGCGGCTCGTCGGTTACGTCGTCCCCGAACCCGATTCGGCGCTGGACGTCGAGGATCTGACCGTCCACGTCGGCCGTGCGGTGCCCTCGTACATGGTTCCCGACGCCGTCGTGGTGATCGCCGAGATGCCGGTCGGCGCGAGCGGCAAGCTCGACCGGAAGGCCTTGCCCGAACCCACGTTCGCGGCGGAGGCCAGTGAGTACGTGGCCCCTCGCAGCACCATGGAGGAGTCGATCGCAGGACTGTTCGCCGAGGTTCTCGGTCTGCCGCGGATCAGTGTCGGCGACTCGTTCTTCGCGCTCGGTGGGGACAGCATCGTCTCGATCCAGCTGGTGTCCCGCGCGAAGGAAGCCGGTGTCCTGTTCACGGCCCGCGACGTCTTCGAGCGCAAGACCGTGGCCTCGCTCGCCGAGGTCGCGAAGTCGGCATCCGAATCGGCGACCGTGCACGTCCTCGAGGAACTGCCGGGCGCCGGTATCGGCACGATGCCGCTGACACCGGTCGTGCACTGGATGACGGAGCTGGGCGGCGACTTCCACCGCTTCTCCCAGTCCATCCTCCTGGCCCTGCCGCCGAAGGTGGAGCGCGACCGCCTGGTGCGCACGCTGGCGGCCGTCGTCGATCGCCACGACGCTCTGCGTTCGTCGCTGCGCCGCACCGACTCTCCGGCCGGATGGTCGCTGGAGGTCGCACCGATCGGCTCCGTCGACGTCGACCGGCTCGTGGATCGAGTCGAGTTCAGCGAGGGACCCGGCACCGACTCGTTCGAGGCGCTGGCCGCGCACGCCCTCGAGCGCACGGTGGACACGTTGGACCCGGCGACCGGCAGCGTGGTGCGTTTCGTCTGGTTCGCGCCCGCTGAGGACTCCGGAGATATCGCACCGCGGGACGGCGAGGACGGCGACAGCGGGGAGGGTGAGAGCGCCCCGCAGTCGGGACGACTGCTCGTCGTGATCCACCACCTCGCCGTGGACGGGGTGTCCTGGCGAGTGCTGGTGCCCGACTTCGCGTCCGCGTGGGCGCAGATCGCCGCCGGGGCGGACCCACTGCTCCCGGCGGTCGGCACCTCGGTCCGCCGCTGGGCGCACGGCCTCGCCGACAACGCCCGGAGCGCCCGCCGCGTGGCCGAACTCGATTACTGGCGCACCACCCTCGACGGTGCGGACCCGCTGATCGGTTCGCGGGCCCTCGACGGCCGCGACACGGTCTCGACCACCGGCCGGGTCCGCCTCGAGGTCTCGGCCGACGTCACCGACGGTCTGCTGACCGACGTGCCGCGCGCCTTCCACGGCGGCGTCAACGACGGTCTCCTCACCGCACTCGCCCTGGCCGTCGCTGCATGGCGCGCGGAACGCGGCGTCACCGAGACCTCGACCCTCGTGCACCTCGAAGGTCACGGCCGCGAGGAGACGGTGCTGCCCGGCGCCGATCTCTCCCGCACGGTCGGCTGGTTCACCAGCATGTTCCCGGTCCGGTTGTCGGCGCCCGGCGTCGACGTGCGCGATGCCATCGCCGGCGGTGCGGCCGCAGGTCACGCCGTCAAATCGGTGAAGGAACAACTCGCACGGGTACCCGAGCACGGCATCGGTTACGGAATGCTGCGATTCCTCAACGCCGAGACCCGCGCGGTTCTCGCGGCGTTGCCGAGCCCGCAGATCAGTTTCAACTACCTCGGCCGCGTGTCGGTGGGCGAGATCCCCGACGGGTTCCGGGCGGCGGGCTGGGTGCCGGACACCGACACGATGGAGCTGACCGGTACCCGCAACAGCGAGATGCCGGTGCACTTCGCCCTCGACATCAACGCGATGATCGTGGATGTCGAAGGAGAACAGCGACTTTCGGCCACCGTCGACTTCCCCCAGGGTGTTCTCACCGAGTCCGAGGTCGGCGAGCTCACCGGCCTGTGGACGCGCGCGCTCGAAGGGCTCGTCGAGCACACGAGGCGGCCCGGAGCCGGTGGCCGGACGCCGTCGGACCTCGACCTCGTTTCGCTGAGTCAGAGCCGGATCGACACCCTCGAGAGCGACTATCCCGCGCTCGCCGACGTCTGGTCGCTGGCCCCGCTGCAGGTGGGCTTGCTGTTCCACGCGTCGCTGGCCGGTACCGCCACCGACGTGTACACCACCCAGCTCGTCATGGACCTGGGCGGATCCGTCGACACCGACCGTCTCCGCCGTGCCGCGGAGTCGCTCGTCGCGAGGCACCCCAACCTGCGCACCGCGTTCGTCGCGGGCGACGACGGCACCGGCATGCAGGTAGTCGTCGACCGAGTCGACGTGCCGTGGACGCACGTCGACCTCTCGGCCGCGTCCGACGCCGACCGTGAGGCGGAACTCGATGCGCTGATGCTCGCGAACCGAACCGATCGGTTCGACATGACCGCACCGCCTCTCGTGCGATTTCTGCTGGTCGAGACGGGCGAGGACCGCTACCGGTTCGCCGTCACCAACCACCACATCCTCCTCGACGGCTGGTCGCTGCCGATCCTCATCCAGGATCTGCTGACCCTGTACGCGGTGGACGGCGACGCGCTGGCACTGCCGCAGCCCCGTCCGTACCGCAGCTACCTCGAGTGGCTGTCCGCGCAGGACCCGCAGGTGCCCGTGGCCGCATGGACGAAGGCCCTGCACGGTGTCGAGGAGCCCACCCTCCTCGCACCCGCGCACGCGGAGACCGCCCCGACGCTCACGCCCGGTGAGCTCGTGATCGATCTGCCGGACGACCTGCTCGCCGACATGACCGCGCGCTCGCGCGAACTCGGCGTCACCATGAACACTCTCGTGCAGGCCGCGTGGGGAATCGTGCTGGGCAGGCTGACCGGGCGGGACGACGTGGTGTTCGGCACCACCGTCTCGGGCCGTCCGCCGCAGGTGCCCGGCATCGAGTCCATGCTCGGGCTCTTCATCAACACTCTGCCGGTGCGGGTCCGCGTCCGGGCCGGCGACGCCGTCCGCACCCTGCTCGACCGCATCCAGCACGAGCAGACCGAGCTGCTCGATCACCATCACGTCGGGCTCACCGACATCCAGCAGGGACTCGGCCTCGGCGCGCTGTTCGACACCCTGATGGTCTACGAGTCCTACCCGCTCGATCGTGAGGCGCTCACGAAGAACAGCGACATCGAGGGTCTCCGAGTTCTCGACGTGACGTCCAACGACGCCACGCACTACCCGCTGGCGATCGTCGCGATGACCGACCCGCGGCTGCACCTGACAGCCAAGTTCCTTCCCGAGATCTTCGACGCCGCCGAGGTCGAGGAGATCATGGAGCGGGTCGTCCGCGTGCTCGGTGCGCTGTCCGGGGATGTCGACACGGTCGTCGCGGACATCGACATCCTCGCTCCCGGCGAGCGCGCGTCCCTGCTGGCGGCGCACGGCACCGACGCCGCCGCACCGCTGTCGCTGCCGGAGATCCTCGCCGCGACTGCGGCGGAGAACGGCGAGCGCACGGCTCTCGTCGCGGACGGCGAATCGCTCACCTACGCGGAACTCGACGCGCGCTCGAGTCGACTGGCCCGGGTTCTCGTCGATCGCGGTGTGGGGCCGGAAACGTCTGTGGCGCTCGGGATGACGCGCTCGATGCACTCGGTGATCGGAACGTGGGCAGTGGCCAAGGCCGGCGGCACCTTCGTGCCCGTCGACCCCCGCTACCCGTCCGAGCGCATCGCACACATGGTCGCCGACTCCGGCGCGATCCTCGGCCTGACCGTGGCCGCTCAGCGGGACACCCTTCCCTCGGGCGTCGAATGGCTCGCCCTGGACTCGTCCGAGTGCGACGCGCTGTGCGCCCCGAAGTCGGCGGAGCCGGTGACGGATTCCGAGCGGACCGCGCCGGTACGGCTCGACCACCCGGCGTACATGATCTACACGTCCGGTACCACCGGTCTGCCCAAGGGTGTCGTCGTCACTCACACCGGGCTGGCCAACTTCTCCGCCGAGCAGCGCACCCATTACGGGGTGAGCCCGTCGGCACGGACCCTGCACTTCGCGTCCCCGAGCTTCGACGCGTCCGTCCTCGAGCTGCTGCTCGCCTTCGGTTGCGGCGCAACGATGGTCGTTGCCCCCGCCGACCTGTACGGCGGTGAGGAACTCCGAAACTTCCTCGCGGACAACGAAATCACCCACGCCTTCGTCACACCCGCCGCACTCGCATCGGTGGAGCCGGCCGGACTCGACCGGCTCGAGGTCGTCGTGGTCGGCGGCGAGGCGTGCCCGCCGGAACTGGTGGAACGCTGGGCGCCGGGGCGCCGGATGTTCAACGGCTACGGACCCACCGAGGCCACCGTCATGAGCAACGTCAGCAACCTGCTGGTGCCCGGGAGCCGGATCGAGATCGGCGGTCCCGTCTGCGGTGTCACCGTCTACGTTCTCGACGAACTGCTGCGCCCGGTGCCCGTCGGCGTGGCGGGGGAGTTGTATGTCGCAGGCCCCGGTCTCGCCCGTGGATACCACGACCGTCTCGGCCTCACCGCCGAACGTTTCGTCGCGAACCCGTTCGGCGAGAACGGCAGCCGGATGTACCGCACGGGCGACATCGTCCGGTTCGTCGTCGACCACGGGCACCGCGCCGGTTACGGCGTGGAGTACGTGGGCCGCAGCGACTTCCAGGTGAAGGTCCGTGGTTTCCGGATCGAACTCGGCGAGATCGACGCGGCGCTGGTCAAGCACCCGGATCTCGAATTCGCGGCCACCCTCGGCACGTCGATGCCGTCGGGTTCGACCGCCCTCGTCTCGTATGTGCTGCCGACCGCGGGCGCCGCGGTGGACGTGACCGAGGTGACGCATTTCGTCGGCGACATACTTCCGGCGCACATGGTGCCGAGCGCGGTCGTCGTCCTCGACGAGATCCCGCTCACGACCGCAGGCAAACTCGACCGGAGGGCTCTGCCCGAGCCCGACTTCGACGCCCTGCAGGGCGAGATGATCGAGCCGCGCACGCCCACCGAGGAACTGGTCGCCGGTGTGCTCGCCGACGTGCTCGGGCTCGCGAAGATCAGTGTCGCCGAGTCGTTCTTCGACCTCGGCGGCAACTCGCTCGTGGCGACGAAGGCGGTCGCCCGGCTCAACGCTGCCGCGGGCACCCGTCTGGGTGTGCGCGAGTTGTTCGAGGCGCCGACCGTGGAACGGCTCGCGGTCAAGGTGGCCGAGCAGGCCGGCACCGGCTCCGACCGGCCGGTCCTCGTCGCGGGACCGCGCCCCGAGCGTGTTCCGCTGTCGATGGCTCAGCAGAGCATGTGGCTGATGAACCGGTTCGACACGGCGTCCTCGGCGTACAACATCCCGCTCGCCGTGCGTCTGTCCGGTTCGCTCGATTTCGACGCGATGTCGTCGGCCGTGTCGGATGTGCTCGCGCGGCACGAGTCTCTGCGGACCGTCTTCCCCGACTCCGGCGACGGCCCGTACCAGCAGGTCGTCGACACCGAGCAGATTCCCGTCGACCTGACGCCCGTCCCGGTGACCGAGGCCGAACTCCACACGGCCCTCACCGAATTCGCCACCGAGGGATTCGACGTCACGGTCGCGCCCCCGCTGCGTATCCGGTTGTTCGCCACGAGCGAGAGCGAGTTCCTGCTCGTCCTCGTCGTGCACCACATCTGCGCCGACGGTGCGTCGATGTCGCCGCTCGCGCGCGACGTCATGGTCGCGTACAGCGCGCGCACCGCCGGTGCCGCTCCGCTGTGGCAGCCGCTGCCGGTGCAGTACCCGGACTTCGCGCTGTGGCAGCGCGAAGTCCTCGGCGACCCAGCCGACACCCAGTCGCTCGCGGGCAAGCAGATCGCTCACTGGGCCGACACCCTCGCCGGGGCACCCGAGCTGATCGACCTTCCGCTGGACCACGCACGCCCGGCCAGGCAGTCGATGCGGGGCGATTCGATCGACTTCGCGATCACCCCCGAGTTGCGGCGCGGTCTCGAGGCGGTCGGCAAGGAACACGGTGCTTCGCTGTTCATGGTGACGCACGCGGCGTTGACGACGCTGCTGTCGCGGCTGAGCAACAGCGACGACATCACCGTCGGCACCCCGCTCGCCGCACGCAGCGATCAGGCGCTCGACGACCTGGTGGGCATGTTCGTCAACACCCTGGTCCTGCGCACCCAGGTGCGGCCGGGGGATTCGTTCGCCGGTCTCGTCGAACGGGTCCGCGAAGGCGACCTGGCCGCGTTCGGCAATTCCGACGTGCCGTTCGAGAAGATCGTGGAGGCACTGCGGATCCGGCGCTCGGCGGCGTACTCGCCGCTGTTCCAGGTGATGCTGTCGTTCCAGAACAACCGGATGGACGCGCTCGAACTGCCCGGGCTGACCGTGAGCGTCATCGAGGACATGGCGCAGGGCGCCAAGTACGACCTCACGTTGACGATCACCGAGAAGGCCGACGAGTCGGGTGAACCGGCGGGCCTCGGCGGCCGGTTCACGTTCGCCACCGACCTGTTCGAGCGGAGCACCGCGGAACGGATCTCCGAACGGTTCGTCCGGATCCTCGAGGCCGTCGTCACCGATCCCGGTGTCGCTGTGGGCGACATCGACATTCTCACCCGACACGAGAGAGCAAAGTTGAGCCAAGCGCGACCTGCCCGCACGATGACAGTTCGCGAGCTGCCGCAGCTTCTGGCTGCTGCGGTCGAGGTCGCTCCCGACGCCGTCGCGGTCGCCCACGACGGCATGCAGGTGACGTACCGCGAGTTCGACGAGCGGCTGCGCTTGATGTCCGCGCCGCTGTCGGAGCGGGGGATGGGTCCGGACGCGATCGTCTCCGTGGTGCTGTCCGGTCTGGTTCCCACGATCATGATGGCCCCGCCGTCCGAGGACGGGCAGGACGGCTTCGGCACGATCCTCGACCAGGTCATCGCAGACGCGCACACCCTGGTCGGCGACATCGAGATCGCCGCGCCCGCACCGGAAATCGTTGCGACGCCGGAGCTGGAGGTCGCCGAAACGTCGGGATGGCCGCTCGAACTCTTCGTCACGCGCTGGCAGGAGTGGGTCGAGCGCGACCCGCAGGCCCGCGCCGTCGTGGCGGGAGGTGTCGAGACCACCCGCGGTGAACTGAACCGCCGGGCCAACCAACTCGCACGCGAACTGCTGTCCCGTGGTGTCCGTCCGGACGACGTCGTCGCACTCCTCACCCCCCGTTCGGTCGAATGGGTGATCGGGATGCTCGCCACCTGGAAGGTCGGCGCGGCGTACTCCCCGTTCGACCAGAAGTGGGGAATCGAGCGGATCACGGGCCTCGTCGAAGACAGCGGCACGCGAACCGTGGTGGCCACCCGGTCCTGGAGCGGGCTCACCGAGGCACCCACCGGGAACGCGGCCCTCGACGACCCGATCGTGCTCGACGACCCCGAGACGGCGCGCCACCTCGAATCGCTCGACGACACCGACTTCCCGCACGACCCGTGGTCGGACGAGCACGCAGGCACGCGCCTCGGGCACGTCATCTCGACATCGGGCTCGACCGGCCGGCCCAAGCCCACGATGGTGCCGATGCTGGGCCTGTCCAACAACTATCAGTCGTACCAGTGCGACCTCCGGGTGAAGGACGGCACCGGACTGCTGATCGCGAACTCCCCGCTGTTCGACCAGACCCAGAAGAACATCTGGGTGGGTCTCGCGTACGGCGGTGTGCTCCACCTCGCCGACGACGGCTTCGACCCGGGACCGATTCTCCGCATGATCGGCACGGACGAAGTCCAGATCACGAACCTCGCACCCAGTGCGTTCGAAGTCCTCACCGAACTGGACACCGAGGGCGTCCTGCCCAATCTGAAGGTCGTCCTCCTCGGCGGCGAGATGCTGCGGCCGGCAGCCTGCACGGCGCTGATCGGCACGGACTCGCGCCTGCTCAACAACTACGGCCCGACCGAGGCATCGGTCACCTGTTCCTCGTACGAACTGGACCTGTCCACCGAGGATGCCGAGTCGTGGCCGGTCCCGTTCGGCGCCGCGTTCCGCGGTGTCCGGTACCACGTGCTCGACGGCCGGATGCGCCCCGTGCCGCCGGGAGTGACCGGTGACCTCTACATCGGCGGCCAGGTCCTGGCCCGCGGGTACGGCAACATGTTCGGCACCACCGCGTCACGATTCGTGGCGAATCCGTTCGAGGGGCCCGGCGCCCGCATGTACCGGACCGGTGACCTCGTCCGCGAGCGTGCCGACGGCGGGCTCGTGTTCGTGGGACGCAGCGACTTCCAGGTGAAGATCCGCGGTCTCCGGATCGAACTCGGCGAGATCGAATCCGCACTCAACGCGACCGACGCGGTGCAGAAGTCGGTGGTGGTCGTCCACGACAGCGAGCAGGGTCCCCGGCTCGTCGCGTACGTCACCGCGACCGCAGGCGCCGAACTCGACGTCGATGCGACGCTCGACGGACTGCGGCACGTCCTTCCGTCGCACATGATCCCGGACACGGTGATGGTGCTCGACGAGATGCCGCTCAACGCGAATCTCAAAGTCGACCGCAAAGCCCTCCCGCAGCCGGTCTTCGCGACGAGCACGGTCGAATTCGTCGCACCGCGCACCCCGCTCGAGGAGGTCGTCGCCGGCATCTTCGGTGACGTGATCTCCGCGACGCGGGTGAGTGTCGACGAGTCGTTCTTCGACCTGGGCGGCAACTCGCTCAGCGCCACCCGCGTCGCTGCCCGCGTCACGTCCGCGACCGGCACCGAGGTCGGGATCCGTGATCTGTTCGACGCTCCGACCGTCGCCACCCTCGCGAAGCTCGTCGAGGACCGGGCCCATCACGGCTCCACCCGGCCCGCACTGGTCGCGGGCGAGCGTCCCCGGGAGTTGCCGCTGTCGCTCGCGCAGCAGCGGATGTGGTTCCTCAACCGTTTCGATCCGTCGTCGCCGGCGTACAACGTTCCGCTCACCGTGCGACTGCGCGGCGAGTTGGACGTCGCCGCCCTGGCTGCGGCGCTCTCCGACGTCGTCGCGCGGCACGAGGTGCTGCGGACCGTGTTCCCGGACTCCGATTCCGGCGCGCACCAGGTGATCCTGCCCGCCGCCGGCATCGACCTCGGTCTCGAGCCGGTCGACGTCCGCGAGGAGGACCTGCGGAACCGGATGTTCGAATTCGGTTCCACCGGCTTCGACGTCACCGACACGATCCCGGTTCGGGCCCGCCTGTTCCGGCTCGGCGCGACCGACCACGTCCTGGTGCTGGTCATGCACCACATCGCGTCCGACGGCGCGTCCACGCTGCCGCTGGCCCGCGACGTCATGACGGCCTACGCGGCCCATCTGGACGGGACGCAGCCCGCGTGGCCGGCGCTGCCCGTCCAGTACGCGGACTACGCGCTGTGGCAGCGGGACGTGCTCGGCTCCGAGGACGACCCCGATTCCCTGGCCGCGGCGCAGATCGACTTCTGGTCGAAGACCCTCGCGGGTGTGCCCGACGTCCTGGCCCTCCCCACCGACCGGCCCCGCCCGACGGTGCGGTCGATGGCAGGTGCTTCCGTCGGCTTCTCCGTCGACGAGGACATCCACCGTCGTCTCGGTGAGGTCGCGCGCGCACACAACGTGTCGCTGTTCATGGTGCTGCACGCGTCGCTGTCCGTGCTTCTGGCCCGGCTCAGTTCGAGCACCGACATCGCCATCGGAACCGCTGTGGCGGGTCGCGGTGACCAGGCGCTCGAGAACCTCGTCGGCATGTTCGTCAACACACTGGTGCTGCGGACCGAGGTCGAGCCCGGCACGTCCTTCGCCGAACTGCTCGAGCAGGTCCGCACCCAGGACCTCGCCGCGTTCAGTAATCAGGACGTCCCCTTCGAGCAGTTGGTGGACGCCCTGAAGCCGACCCGGTCGACGGCGTACTCGCCGCTGTTCCAGGTCGTGCTGACCCATCAGGTCAACGGCATCCCGTCCCTCGAGTTCGCCGGACTCGAGGCGACACCCGGTGCCGTGGACGTCGAGTTCAGCAAGTTCGACCTCACCGTCGACCTGCGCGAACTGTGGTCGGACGAGGGCGCGCCCACCGGGATCACCGGCGTCCTCGGGTTCGCCACCGAGATCTTCGACGCGGAGACCGTGCAGGGCTTCGCAAACCGTTTCGTGCGGATCCTCGCCGCCGTCGCAGGCGGCGGAACGGACGTCGCGGTAGGGGACATCCCCATCCTCGACGCCGAGGAGACCCAGGAACTGACACCGGTCCGCGGTATCGAGGGCACCCCGCCCACGACTCTCGTCGAACTGCTGTCCGCGGCCGTCGCCGCGAATCCCGACGGTGACGCGGTCGTCTCGGGCGGCGAGAGCATCACCTACCGCGAGCTGGACGAGCGCTCGAACCGTCTGGCGCGCATCCTGATCGAGCGCGGAGTCGGCGCGGAGACGTTCGTCGGGCTCGGCATCACCCGCTCGATCGCGTCGATCGTCGGCATCTGGGCCGTCGCCAAGAGCGGCGGCGCCTACGTGCCGATCGACCCCCGGTACCCGGACGAGCGCATCACTCACATGGTCACCGATTCCGGTGTGTCGCTCGGGCTTTCCGTGAGCTCCGAGGTCGGCCGGCTTCCGGCGGACGTCGACTGGCTGGTCCTCGACAGCGACGACTTCGAGAACGCCGCCGCGCGGTACTCCACGGCCCCCGTCACGGAGGCGGAGCGTCGCACGGCGGTGACACCGGCCAACAGCGCCTACGTGATCTACACGTCCGGCACCACCGGGCAGCCCAAGGGCGTCGTCGTGACCCACCGGGGTCTTGCCAACTTCGCGGCCGAACAGCGTGAGCGATACCAGGTGACGACGGACTCCCGGACGCTGCACTTCGCGTCGCCGAGTTTCGACGCGTCCGTCCTCGAGCTGCTGCTCGCGGTCGGCGCCGGCGCCACCATGGTGATCGCTCCCACCGACGTGTACGGCGGACCCGAGTTCGCGCAGTTCCTTCGTGAGCACCGCGTCACGCACGGCTTCGTCACGCCTTCGGCGCTGGCGTCCGTGGATCCGTCCGGGCTCGACGACTTCCAGTTCGTCGTCGCCGGCGGCGAGGCCGTCCCGGCGGAACTCGCGGCCCGCTGGGCACCCGGGCGTTCGCTGTTCAACGGATACGGTCCCACCGAGACTACGATCATGACCAACATCAGCGACCCGATGGCCGCCGACGGCCCGGTCACGATCGGTGGTCCGATCCGCGGCACCAGCGCGCTGGTCCTCGACGATCGGCTCCGCCCCGTTCCGGTCGGTATCGCAGGTGACCTCTATCTGTCGGGTCTCGGACTCGCCCGTGGCTACCACCGGCGCCCGCCGCTGACCGCGGGACGCTTCGTCGCGAACCCGTACGGTGAGCCGGGCGACCGGATGTACCGCACCGGCGACGTCGTGCGCTGGACGAAGGACGCGGACGGCGCGCTGACCGTCGACTACGTCGGCCGCTCGGACCAGCAGGTGAAGGTCCGCGGATTCCGCATCGAACTCGGCGAGATCGACGCGGTGCTCGCCAAGCACCCCGCCGTCGACTTCGCCACGACGTCCGTGCTGCCCGGACCGTCCGGGGATTCGGTCCTCGTGTCGTACGTGCTCCCGGTGCCGGGCGCCGAGGTGGACGTCACCGGGATGCTGGACTTCGTGGGCGAGTTCGTGCCCACGCACATGGTGCCGTCGACGATCGTGACCCTCGACGCCATCCCGCTCACCCCGGTGGGCAAGCTCGACCGCCGCGCCCTGCCCGAGCCCGAGTTCCTGGCGGAGGACCGTGAGTTCCGTGCCGCGGGAACCGCTCTCGAACAGCGGGTCGCCGCGGTGTTCGCGGAGGTGCTCGGTGTCGACGTGGTCGGTGCCGACGACTCCTTCTTCACGCTCGGCGGAAACTCGCTCGCCGCCACCCGCGTGATGGCGCGGATCAACGAGGCCGTCGGCGTCGACGCTCCGGTGCGGGAGATTTTCGAGGCTCCCACGGTGGCGCAGCTGGCCCGCAGGCTGGAAGAGCTCGGTGTGGACGGCGGCGCGCGTCCGCCCGTCACCGCCGGACCGCGTCCGGACCGGCTGCCGCTGTCGCTGGCACAGCAGCGGATGTGGTACGCCAACAGGTTCGATCCCGAATCGGCCGAGTACAACATCCCGTTGGCGCTGCGGCTCACCGGCGCACTGGACGTCGACGCGCTGCGCTCGGCGATCGCGGACGTCGTTGCCCGGCACGAATCGCTGCGCACGGTGTACCCGGATTCCGTCGACGGCCCCTACCAGGTCGTCCTGTCCGCTTCCGACACGAAGTCCGAGCTCGACGTCGTCCGCGTGGCCGACGAGCAGGAATTGCGGGAACGGGTCGTCGCGCTGGCGTCGGCAGGCTTCGACGTCACCGCCGACGTGCCGGTTCGCGCCGCCCTGTTCGAGCTCGGGGAACGCGACCACGTCCTCGTGGTCGTGGTCCACCACATCTCGGCGGACGGTTCGTCGATGGCCCCGCTCGCGCGGGACCTGTTCGGCGCCTATGGCGCTCGCGTGCAGGGGGAGGAGCCCAGCTTCTCACCGCTGCCCGTGCAGTACCCGGACTTCGCCCTGTGGCAGCGGAATCTCCTCGGCTCCGAGGACGACTCGGAGTCGCTCGCGGGCAAGCAGATCGCGTACTGGACGCACGCGCTCGGCGATGCACCGGAGGTCCTCGACCTCCCGGCCGACCGGCCGCGCCCGGCCGTCCGCAACCCGCAGGGTGGCCTGATCGAGTTCGAGATCGGGCAGGACGTGCACCGGTCGCTGAACGAACTCGCACAGACCCACCAGGCGTCGCTGTTCATGGTGGTGCACACCGCACTCGCCGTGCTCCTGGGACGACTGAGCAACACCAGCGACATCTCCGTCAGCACCCCCGTCGCGGGCCGCGGTGACCGCGCGCTCGACGACCTCGTCGGGATGTTCGTCAACACGCTCGTGCTGCGCACCGATGTCGACCCGAACGCCCGCTTCAGCACGCTGCTCACGCAGGCACGCGAGGTCGATCTGAATGCATTCGGCAACGCGGATGTGCCGTTCGAGCAGATCGTCGAGGTGCTCCGTCCGTCGCGCACCGCCGCGTACGCGCCGCTCGCGCAGGTGATGCTGAGCTTCCAGAACCTCGAACGGCCGAAGCTCGAGCTCGCCGGGCTGACCGTCGAGGTCCTCGAGAGCGGACTTACCACGAGCAAGACCGATCTCGGTGTCGCAGTCGAGGAACGGTTCGACGAGGGCTCCGTCGCGACCGGCATGCGGGGCTGGTTCTCCTACGCCACCGATCTCTTCGACGAGTCGACGGTCCGCGGTTTCGCCGATCGCTTCGTTCGCGTGCTCGAGGCCGTCACGGCCGACGCGGACGCCGTCGTCGGTGACATCGACATCCTGACCGAGGACGAGAAGGCCGGTATGGCCGTGCCGGACGAGGGGGCGCAGTCCCTGATGTCGCACTCGATCTCGGAGGAGCTGGCGGCCACCAAGTCGCTGCCCGAACTCCTCGACGGTGCGGCGTCGATCAACCCGGACGGAATCGCGCTGTCGCACAACGGCACCGATGTCACGTATGTACAGTTGCGGGACAAGTCCGCGGAACTCGCGCGCACGCTCGCCGGTGTGGGTGTGGGCCCGGAGGCCGCGGTCACGGTGGCCCTGTCCACTCTCCTGCCCGGACTGCTCGACGGGTCGTCGGGCGAGGGCTTCGCCGACACGTTCGCGGGTGTCCTCGCCGGCGTGATCGCCGACGCGACGTCGGCGACCTCCGCGACTGCGGCGGAGGAGCGCACCCTCGTCGACCTGTTCGACGAGCAGGTGGCGCGGACGCCGGACGCGGTTGCCCTGGTGTTCGGCGACGACGCGCTGACGTATGCCGAGTTCGACGCCAGGACCAACCGCCTGGCACGGGAACTGCTCACACGGGGTGTCGGCCCGGAGTCCCGGGTCGCGGTCGCGCTGCGCCGCTCCCTCGAGATGATGATCGCGATCTACGCGATCGAGAAGACGGGCGCCGCCTACGTGCCGCTCGACCCGGATCATCCGGCGGCGCGCACCGCGTACGTGATCGACAGCGCCTCCCCGGTCTGCGTGCTGACCTCGTCGGCCGATCGGGATGCAGAGAAGGACGCGCCGCGGATCGAGGTGGACACCGTCGACCTCTCCGGTCACCCCGACGGTCCGATCACCGATGACGAGCGCGGGGCACCGGTCCGTCCGGATTCGACCGCCTACGTGATCTACACGTCCGGATCGACCGGTAAGCCGAAGGGCGTCGCCGTCAGTCACCGGGCCATCGTCAACCGGTTGCTGTGGATGCAGGACACCTACCCGATGGATTCCACGGACGTCGTCCTGCAGAAGACTCCGGTCACGTTCGACGTGTCGGTGTGGGAACTGTTCTGGCCGCTCGAGGTCGGAGCCAAGCTCGTCGTCGCGATCCCGGACGGGCACCGCGACCCGGTGTACCTCTCCGAGGTCATCGCCGGGCACAGCGTGACCACGATGCACTTCGTGCCGTCCATGCTGGCGGTCTTCACCGCAGGTGCGGACGCCGCGCTGTGCGGTTCGCTGCGTCAGGTGTTCTGCAGTGGTGAAGCCCTTCCGCCTGCCTCCGCGGCCGCGTTCCGGGACTTCTCCTCCGCAGCGCTCCACAACCTGTACGGCCCGACGGAGGCCGCGGTCGACGTCACCTACTGGGAGTGCACCGAAGCGGACCGCACGACGGTGCCGATCGGCGCGCCCGTGTGGAACACGCAGCTGTACGTCCTCGATTCCCGGCTGCGTCCCGTCCCCGCGGGCGTGCACGGCGAGCTGTACCTCGCCGGCATCCAGCTGGCCCGCGGCTATGTCGGCCGCAGCGACCTGACGTCGGACCGGTTCGTGGCGAACCCGTTCGGCACGGCCGGGCAGCGGATGTATCGCACCGGCGACATCGTCCGCAAGCGCGCCGACGGCATCGTCGAGTACATCGGGCGCCGCGACTTCCAGGTCAAGCTCCGCGGACAGCGGCTCGAGCTCGGCGAGGTCGAGTCCGCGCTTCTCGCGCACCCGTCGGTGGCGCAGGCCGTGGTCGTCGTGCACCGCAGCGAGACCACCGGCGAGAACCTGGTGGGCTACGTGATCCCGGTGGCCGATGCGGCGATCGACACCGCGTCGGTGCTGGACGCGGCAGCGGAGACGCTGCCCGCGTACATGGTGCCCGCCCGGATCCTCGTCCTGGACAGTTTCCCGCTCGGCGCCACCGGCAAGTTGGACCGGGGTGCACTTCCCGAACCGGACTTCGTCACGTCCGAGGCCGAATACGTCGCACCCCGCACCCCGGTCGAGGAGATCGTCGCCGGGGTATTCGGCGAGGTGCTCGGCGTCGAACGCGTCGGTGCCGCCGACTCGTTCTTCGACCTCGGCGGAAACTCCATCAGCGCAACGAGGCTCACCGCCAGGCTGACCGCCGCGCTCGGCGCGCAGCTGTCGGTCCGGGAGTGCTTCGAGCACCCGACCGTCGCAGAACTCGCGGCGTTGCTCGAGGCGACCGCGGGAACCGCCGAACACCGTCCCGCACTCGTCGCCCGTCCCCGCCCCGACCGTATCCCGCTGTCGCTGGCGCAGCAGCGGATGTGGTTCGTCAACCAGTTCGACCCGTCCTCCCCGGCGTACAACCTGCCGCTGGCAGTGCGGTTGACCGGCTCGATCGATACGGCGGCGCTGAATTCGGCGTGGGCGGACGTGGTGCAGCGGCACGAGTCGCTGCGGACGGTCTTCCCGGTCGGCGACGAGGACGCGCACCAGGTCGTGCTGCCCGCAGCCGACGTGGTGTCCGACCTGACCCCGACCCCGGTCGCGGACGAGCAGGACCTGTACGCACGGATGCGTGAACTCGGCGCCACCGGATTCGACGTCACCGAGACGGTCCCGGTGCGGGTCGCCTGCTTCGAGGTGAACCCCACCGACCACATCCTGATGATGGTCGTGCACCACATCTCGGCCGACGGTGCGTCGCTGGCGCCCCTGTTCGCCGACATCATGACCGCCTACGCGGCGCGTGCGGCCGGCACTGCTCCCAGCTGGGAACCGCTGCCCGTCCAGTACGCCGATTACGCGCTGTGGCAGCGTGAGTCGCTCGGTGACGAGTCCGACCCGGAATCGCTGGTCGCCCGCCAGCTCGGCTACTGGCAGCAGTCGCTCGGCGGGCTCCCCGAGGTGCTCGAGTTGCCGACCGACCGGCCCCGGCCGCCCGTGCAGTCGCTGCGCGGTGCGTCGGCACGGTTCACGATCGACGCGCAGACCCACCGCGGGCTGCTCGCGCTCGCCAGGGAAACGAACTCGACCCTGTTCATGGTCGTGCACGCCGCGCTCGCCGTCCTGCTCGAGCGGTTGTCGTCGCAGACGGACGTCGCGATCGGCACGCCGGTCGCCGGCCGCGGCGAGCAGGAACTGGACAGGCTCGTCGGCATGTTCGTCAACACCCTCGTGCTCCGAGCGTCGGTGCGTCCCGACGACACCTTCGCGGACCTGCTGGCACAGGTGCGCGCCACCGATCTGAATGCGTTCAGCCACAGCGACGTTCCGTTCGAGCGTCTCGTCGAGGTACTCGACGTCCCGCGGTCGACGGCGCATCAGCCGCTGTTCCAGGTGGCGCTGTCGTTCGACAACAACGAATCGGTCCGGATGGAGTTCCCGGGTCTCGAGATCTCCGCGCTCGACGCCCCGCTCGAGGTCGCCAAGTTCGACCTCCAGCTCAGCGTCGGCGAGCGCTACGCCGACGGGGCCGCCGCGGGCATCGCCGCGACGTTCAACTACTCGACCGACATCTTCGACGAGCAGACCGTTCTGGCCTTCGCGGACCGGTTCGGCCGGATCCTCCGTGCCGTGTCGGCCGACCGCGACGTGGTCCTCGGCGACATCGAGATCCTCGACGCCGCGGAGAAGGCCGCGATCGCCCCGGTCCGCGGGCCGCAGTCGATCGAGCCGCGCACACTGCCCGAACTGCTGCGTTCGGGTGTCGAGATCTCGCCGGAGTCGGTCGCGGTGTCCTTCGAGGGACGCGAGGTCACGTACCGGGAACTCGACGAGCGGTCGAATCAGCTGGCGCGTGTCCTGATCGATCGGGGTGTGGGGCCGGAGAACTATGTTGCACTGGCGATCACGCGTTCGGTCGAATCCATCCTCGGGATCTGGTCGATTGCCAAGGCCGGCGGCGCCTACCTGCCCCTCGACCCGAAGCTTCCGTTCGAGCGGGTCGGCGAGATGCTGTCCGATTCGGCGGCGGTCCTCGGACTGACGGTCGCCCGCCATCACGACGACCTTCCCGGCACGGTGCCGTGGATCGTCCTCGACGAGACGGCGGCGGCCGAGGAGATCGGTGCCCGCAGTGCGGGCGCGGTCGAGGACGCCGATCTGCGTCGCGCGCTGACGGTCGATCACCCGGCATATCTCATCTACACCTCGGGTTCGACGGGTAAGCCGAAGGGCGTGGTGGTCACCCACCGCGGTCTGGCGAACCTCACCCGCGAGGTGCGCGAGCACTACGTCGTGTCGCCGAACTCCCGATTCCTGCACGTGGCGTCGCCGAGCTTCGACACATCGGTCGGGGAGATGCTGGCCGCATTCAGTGCGGGCGCCACCCTGGTGATCTCGCCCGCGGACCTCTACGGCGGCGACGAACTCGCCGACCTGATCCGCCGCGAACGGGTCAACAACGTGGTGATGACACCGACCGCGCTGATGACCGTCGACCCCGACGGGCTCGACTCCGTCACGTCCGTCGTGGTCGGTGGCGACACCTGCACACCGGAACTCGTGGCACGGTGGGCTCCCGGCCGCGAGATGCGCAACGCCTACGGTCCCACCGAGACCACGGTCATCGTCACCATCACCGAACCGATGGTGGCGGGTGCGCGCGTGACGATCGGTTCGCCGCTGCGTGGCGTCGAATCCCTCATCCTCGATTCGCGGTTGCGTCCGGTGCCGGAGGGAGTGCCCGGGGAGCTCTACATCTGCGGCCCGTCGGTGACCCGCGGCTACCACAACCGTCCGTCGGTCACGGCGGAGCGGTTCGTGGCCAACCCGTTCGGCGAACCCGGCGCGCGCATGTACCGCACCGGCGACGTCGTGCGCTGGGCGGACGGACATCGGGTGGAGTACGTCGGCCGGTCCGACTTCCAGGTGAAGGTCCGCGGGTTCCGCGTCGAACTCGGTGAGATCGACGCCGCACTCGCCGCGCAGTCGAACGTCGAGTTCGCGGTGACCGTGGGTCGCGAGAACCCGGCCGGGCTGACGACCCTCGTGTCGTACGTCCTGCCCGCCGACGGCGCGACGGTCGATCCGGAATCGCTGAAGTCGGTTGTCGGCGAGACGCTTCCGCCGTACATGGTGCCGTCCGTCGTGATCCTCCTCGACGAGATCCCGCTGACAGGCATCGGCAAGCTGGATCGCGCGCGGCTGCCCGAGCCCGAGTTCGTCACCGCGGGGGCGGAGTTCCGTGCCCCGACGACGCCGGCGGAAGAGACGATCGCAGGCATCTTCGCCGACGTGCTCGGACTCGAGCAGGTCAGCGTGGACGACAGCTTCTTCGACCTCGGCGGAAACTCGCTGAGCGCCACCCGTGTCGTGTCGCGGGCCGGACAGGTCTTCGGTCGTCGCATCGGAGTGCGGGAACTGTTCGAGGCGCCGACGGTCGCGGGCCTCGCCGCCCGCATCGGCACCCCCGACGAGAACATCCGACCGCGACCCGTCCTCGCGGCGCGGGAGAGGTCTGCCTTCGTCCCGTTGTCGCTGGCACAGTCCCGGATGTGGTTCATCAACCGCTTCGACCCGGACTCGCCCGCCTACAACATCCCGCTCGCGGTCCGGTTGACCGGTGCGCTCGACGTGGACGCGCTGCAGTCCGCCGTGTTCGACGTGCTCGACCGGCACGAGTCGTTGCGCACGATCTACCCGGACTCGCCGGAGGGCCCGCACCAGGTGATCCTCCCCTCCGACCAGGTCCGGCTGGACCTGACGCCCGCCGCGGTGTCGGACGACGAACTGCGCGAGCAGTTGGTGGAGATGGTCACCGCCGGATTCGACGTCACCGCCGACGTCCCGCCGATCCGGACGCGACTGTTCGAGGTCGGCCCGCAGGACTACGTGCTGGCACTCGTCGTGCACCACGTGTCCACCGACGGCGAGTCCACGGCGCCGTTCGTGCGCGACGTCATGGTGGCGTACGCGTCGCGGGCGGCCGGCGGGGAACCCGGCTTCGCGCCGCTCCCGGTGCAGTACGCGGACTACGCGATCTGGCAGCGTGAACTCCTCGGCAGCGAGGACGACCCGGACAGCCTGATCGCCGCCCAGCTGGCCTTCTGGAAGAAGACGCTGGCCGGCGTGCCCGACCTTCTCGAGCTGCCGGTGGACCGGCCGCGACCGCCCGTGCAGTCCCTGCGCGGGTCGCGGATCGACTTCACCATCGACGCCGAGGTGCACCGCGGTCTGGCCGCACTGGCCCGCAGGCACAACGCCAGCGTGTTCATGGCCGTGCACGCCGCGTTCGCGGTGCTGCTCAGCCGTCTGTCCGGCACCGAGGACATCTCGGTGGGCACCCCGATCGCAGGCCGCGGTGAGCGCGAACTCGACGACGTCGTCGGCATGTTCGTCAACACCCTCGCACTGCGTGTACAGGTCGACGGGCAGCAGACGTTCGACGAGATCCTCGACCGCGCCCGGGAGGCAGACCTCGAGGCGTTCTCGCACGCCGACGTCCCGTTCGAGCGCCTCGTCGAGGTCCTGAACCCGGCACGATCGATGGCCCACCACCCGATCTTCCAGGTGGGCTACTCGTTCCAGAACACGACGAAGGCCGAGCTGGAACTGCCCGACCTCACCGTCACACCGCTCGAGGTCGAGGGCGACACCGCGCAGTTCGACCTGCATCTGATCCTGGGGGACAGCCCCGAGGGGGAGCAGATGTCGGGCGTGTTCACGTTCGCCACCGACCTGTTCGACGCCGCCACCGTCAAGCGTTTCGCGGACATGTTCCGCCGCGTCCTGGCCGCCGCGGTGGATTCGCCGCGGACCGCGGTCGGCGACCTGCCGCTCACAGGCGGCGACGAGCGCGCGCTCGTGGTGTCCGGATGGAACGACACCGAGCGGGCGCTGCCGGAGACGACGCTCGCGGACATGTTCGCGTCCGCCGCCGCGGAGAACCCGGACGTCACCGCTCTCGTGTTCGAGGGCGAGTCTCTGACGTACGCCGATTTCTCGGCGAGGGTCAACCGGTTGGCCCGCCACCTCGTCGGCCGTGGGGTCGGCCCGGAAACGGTGGTCGGCCTGGCGATTCCGCGTTCGGTGGAACTGCTGGTCGGCATGTACGCGATCGCCGCGGCCGGCGGCGCGTACCTGCCGATCGACCCGGACCATCCGGCCGAGCGCACCGCGTACGTGCTGGAGAGTGCGCAACCCGTCTGCGTCCTGGCGACCCGCGCCGTCGTCGGGGGACTGCCGGGCGGGGTCGACTACCTCCTCCTCGACGAACTGGATCTGGGCGGAATCGACCCGGCTCCGCTGACCGACTCGGAGCGGATCGCACCGCTGCGGCCGGAGAACGCCGCGTACGTCATCTACACGTCCGGCTCGACCGGTCGCCCGAAGGGTGTGGCGATCGCGCACCGTGCGATCGCGAACCAGTTGCGGTGGAAGCAGTCGGAATACCCGCTCACCGTCGAGGATTCGGTGCTGCTCAAGACGGCGGCGACATTCGACCTGTCGGTGTGGGAGTTCTGGTGGGCGCTGACCGCGGGCGCACGTCTGGTCGTCGCCACACCGGACGGCCACCGCGACCCGTCATACCTGGCCGCACTCGTTGCGGAGCAGCAGGTCTCGACCGTGCACTTCGTGCCTTCGCTGCTGTCGGCGTTCGTCGCGGTGGCGGAGCCTGCCCAGCTGGTGTCGTTGACACGCGTGCTCTGCATCGGTGAGGCACTGCCCGCCGACACGATGCTCCGGTTCCGCGACGTCTCCGACGCGGAGATCTTCAATCTGTACGGCCCCACCGAGGCCGCCGTCAGCGTCACCCACTACCGGTGCGGCGACGAGCGCGACGGTTCGGTCCCGATCGGCAGGCCCGAATGGAACACGCAGACCTACGTTCTCGATTCGCGTCTGCACCCCGTTCCCGCCGGCGTCACAGGTGAGCTCTATCTCGCGGGCGAGCAGTTGGCGCGCGGCTACTTCGCCCGCCACGACCTCACCGCGGAACGGTTCGTCGCCAACCCGTTCGGCGAGGCCGGACACCGGATGTACCGCACCGGTGACCTGGTGCGATGGAACCGCGACGGCAACCTCGACTACGTCGGCCGGAGCGACTTCCAGGTCAAGGTCCGCGGTTTCCGGATCGAGCTCGGCGAGATCGAGCGGGCGCTCGTGGCACACCCGTCGGTGGCGCAGGCCGTCGTCGTGGTCCACCACGACCGTCACACGGGGGACCGGCTCGTCGGCTACGTGGTGCCGGAGCAGGGCGACTCCGTCGACGACGCCGACATTCTCGCGTTCGCCGGCCGGTCGGTGCCGGGGTACATGGTGCCGTCCGCGCTGATCGCCCTCGATGCGCTGCCGCTGAACATCAACGGCAAGCTCGATCGCAAGGCGCTCCCCGAACCCGAGTTCGGTGGCTCCGTGGACCATTACAAGGCTCCGCGTACCCCGGTCGAGGAGATCGTCGCGGGAGTCTTCGCGGACGTGCTCGGTCACGAGCGGGTCAGCGTGGACACGAGCTTCTTCGACCTCGGCGGCAATTCACTGGTCGCGACGCGCGTGGTCGCCCGTATCAACGCCGCACTCGACACGTCGATCGGTGTGCGGGAACTGTTCGAGGCTCCGACGGTGATCGCGCTGTCGGCTCGCGCCGAGCAGTCCGATTCGGTGGGCGCGAACCGCCCGGCGCTGGTGCCGCAGCCGCGTCCGACCCGGATTCCGCTGTCCCCGGCGCAGTCCCGCATGTGGTTCATCAACCAGTTCGACACGGCGTCGGCGGCGTACAACATTCCGCTGGCGATCAAGCTGACGGGCCGCCTCGACGTCTCGGCGCTCGAACAGGCACTCGGCGACGTCGTCGAACGGCACGAGACGCTGCGGACGACGTACCCCGACACCGGAGACGGTCCGGGCCAGGTCGTGTTGTCGCGGGCCCGGAGTTTCACCTCACTGGACGTGGAGAACGTCGCCGACGAGAACGTCCTGCGTGAGCGCGTGATCTCGCTCGTCACCGCCGGTTTCGACGTCGCGAAGGCCGTCCCGGTCCGCGCGCGTCTCCTGCGGATCGACGCCGAGCAGCACGTGCTGGTCATCGTGGTCCACCACATCTCGTCCGACGGTGCCTCGACGGCACCGCTGGCGCGCGACGTGGTGATCGCCTACAGCGCCCGCGCCGCCGGTTCCGAACCTGCCTGGGCTCCGCTCGACGTCCAGTACGCGGACTTCTCGCTCTGGCAGCACGAGTTGCTTGGCGACGAGAACGCATCGGATTCGCTGGCCACCAAGCAGATCGACTACTGGCGGACCACGCTCAGCGGTCTGCCGGACGTGCTGCCGTTGCCGACGGACCGGCCGCGGCCGCCCGCGCAGTCGATGCGCGGCGCGAACTTCGACTTCGAGATCGACGCGGAACTGCGCGACCGGCTCGGGGCGCTGGCGCGCGAGCACAACGCGTCGCTGTTCATGGTCGCGCACGCGGCACTGTCGGTGCTGCTCGCTCGGCTGAGCGCCACGGACGACATCGCGGTGGGTACCGCCATCGAGGGCCGCGGTGAGGCCGCGCTCGACGACCTGGTCGGCATGTTCGTCAACACGCTCGTGTTGCGCGCGCAGGTCGACGTCGACGCGACGTTCTCCGACCTCCTCGCGCAGGTGCGTCAGCACGACCTCGGTGCGTTCACGCACACCGACGTGCCGTTCGAGCGGCTGGTCGAGATCCTCCAGCCGGAACGCTCGACGGCGTTCTCGCCGCTCTTCCAGGTGGCTCTGGCGTTCCAGAACATCGAGCAGGCGCACCTGGAGCTGCCCGGCCTGACGGTCGAGGGACTCGACGGTGGGATCAGCGCCGCGAAGTTCGATCTGCAGCTCACGCTCGCGGACGCAGCCGACGCGGACGGGGACGCGCCGATGCGGGGCGTCTTCACCTACGCGACGGATCTGTTCGACGAACGCACCATCGCGTCGTTCGCGTTCCGTTTCCAGCGCATCCTCGAGGCAATCACCGCCGACGCCTCCGTGCTGATCGGGGACATCGACGTCCTGAGCGAGAACGAGCACGAGGTGCTGGCACCCGTGCGCGGCGCCGACAGCGCCGCACCCGAGCTCCTGTCGAGCATCCTGGCCACCGCCGCGGCAGTCGACCCCGACGCCGTCGCCGTCGTGTGCGGCGACGAGCAGGTCACCTACCGTGAACTGGACGAGCGCTCGAACCGTCTCGCCCGCGTCCTGATCGGCAGAGGCATCGGGGCCGACGACTTCGTCGCGCTGGCGCTGACGCGTTCCGTCGAATCCATCCTCTCCATCTGGGCGGTCGCGAAGACCGGCGCCGCATTCGTGCCCGTCGATCCGAGCTACCCGTTCGACCGGATCCTGCACATGGTCACGGACTCTCGCGTGGAGGTCGGGCTCACCACCGGCGCCCACGTCGGCGAGCTGCCCGACACCGTGCGGTGGCTGGTGCTCGGTGAGGACGAGATGGACGGCGACTGCGCGTCCGTGTCGTCCGAGGCCGTCACCGACGCCGACCGCATCCGTCCGACCCGGGTCGACGACGCGGCGTACGTCATCTACACGTCGGGGTCGACGGGTCTGCCGAAGGGCGTCGTCGTCACCCACACCGGGCTGGCGAACGTCACGACCGAGCAGGTCGAGCGGCTCCGGCTCACCCCGCAGTCGCGGGTGCTGCACTTCGCCTCGCCGAGCTTCGACGCGTCCGTGTTCGAATTGCTGCACGCCGTGGCCGCCGCGTCGACGATGGTCATCGCGTCCGGCGTCGTGTACGGCGGCGACGAACTCGCCCGGCTGCTGAAGAAGCAGAAGGTCACGCACGCGTTCATCACGCCCGCGGCTCTCACCACGGTCGACCCGGCCGGGCTGGAAGGCATCGAGGTGCTGTCGGTGGCCGGCGAGGCCTGCCCGCCGGAACTCATGCAGAAGTGGGCACCGGGCCGGCGCATGTTCAACCTGTACGGCCCGTCCGAGGCGACGATCTGGAGCACGTCGAGCAACCCGATGAAGGCGGATCAGCCCGTCACCATCGGTGGTCCCACCCGGGGCGTCGACGTGGTCGTGCTCGACTCCCGGCTCACGCCCGTCCCGGTGGGGGTCGCGGGTGAGCTGTACGTGGCGGGTCCGAGCGTGGCACGCGGCTATCACAACCGGTTCGCCCTGACGGCGGAGCGTTTCGTCGCCAACCCGTTCGGCGGTCCCGGTGAGCGGCTCTACCGCACCGGCGACGTCGTCCGCTGGGTGCACGACGGGGAGACCGGCGACCTCGTCCTCGACTACGTCGGCCGGTCCGACTTCCAGGTGAAGGTCCGCGGGTTCCGCATCGAACTCGGCGAGATCGACGCCGAACTCGGCAGCCACCCGAGCGTGGACTTCGCGGTCACGCTGGGCCATCACCGCGAGCAGACCGGTCAGACCGTGCTGGTGTCGTACGTGATGCCGGCTCCGGGCGCGTCGATCGACGTCGCGGAACTGTCGGCGTTCGTGTCCGAGACCCTGCCCGGGTACATGGTGCCGTCGTCGATCATGGCGATCGACTCGGTGCCGCTGACGCCCGCCGGAAAGCTCGATCGCAAGGCGCTTCCCGAGCCGCAGTTCGTGTCGGCAGCCAGTGAGTACTGCGCGCCGTCGACGCCGATGGAGAAGGCCATCGCCGACGTCTTCGCACAGGTGCTCGGTGTGGACCGCGTCAGCGTCGACGACTCGTTCTTCGCCCTCGGCGGCGACAGCATCGTGTCCATCCAGCTCACGACCCGCGCGAAGAACGCCGGGGTGCTGTTCACGGCGCGGGACGTCTTCGAGCGCAAGACCGTCTCGGCGCTGGCCGACGTGGCCGACTGGGCCACCGACGTCGAGTCGGTGAAGCTCGAGGAGCTGCCGGGCGGCGGCGTCGGTTCGATTCCGCTCACGCCTATCGCGCACTGGCTGGTGGAGACGGCAGGGACCTTCGAGAAGTTCTCGCAGGCGGTTCTGCTGACCACCCCGCCCGCGGTCACGCGGGATCAGCTGGTGGCCACGGTGGATGCTGTCCTGGAACGCCACGACATCCTCCGATCCCGGCTCACCCGGACCGGGGACGACTGGGCGTTCGAGACTCTCCCGACCGAAGCGACATTCGGTGCGGACGACCTGATCGAGCAGATCGAGTTCACCGACAAGCCGGGAACGGACGGATTCGAGAGACTGGCACGCGCGGCTCTCGACCGTGCGGCGGAACGGCTGGATCCGGCGTCGGGCCGGATGACGCAGTTCGTGTGGTTCGCTCCCGCGGCGTCGTTGCCGGGGCAGAGCGGCCGCCTGCTGGTGCTCGCGCATCACCTCGTCGTCGACGGTGTGTCCTGGCGAGTGCTGTTGCCGGACTTCGCGACCGCGGGTTCGCAGATCACGGCGGGACAGCCGGCGCAGCTCGAACCGGTCGGCTCCTCGGTCCGTGCGTGGGCGCACGGTCTGGTCGAGGAGGCGAAGTCGCCGCACCGCGTGGCGGAACTCGACTTCTGGCGCGGGATGCTCGCGGACACGGATCCGCTGATCGGAAAGCGTGCGTTCGATCCCGCACGCGACGTGATCGCCCGGACCGACCGCCTGAGCATGACGTTCTCGACGCAGGTGACGCAGGCGCTGCTCACCACGATCCCGCAGTCCGTGAACGGTGGTGTCAACGACGGTCTGCTCGCGGCTCTCGCTCTCGCGGTCGCGCGCTGGCGCGGAGTCCGCAACGGGACCGAGGATCGCTCGGTGCTGATCGACCTCGAGGGACACGGCAGGGAAGAGGCGACCGTGCCCGGTGCCGACCTCTCCCGCACGGTGGGCTGGTTCACGAGCCTGTACCCGGTGCGGCTGGACGTCTCCCGGGCCGATCTCGACGACGCGTTCGACGGCGGGACGTCGACGGGCGCGGCGCTGAAGGCGGTCAAGGAGCAGTTGCTTGCCGTGCCCGACAAGGGCATCGGCTACGGGCTGCTTCGCTACCTGAACGAGGAGACGGGTCCGGCCCTGGCGTCGTTGCCGACTCCGCAGATCGGGTTCAACTACCTCGGTCGCGCGGGCTCGGTGGATCTGCCCGCCGAGATCCGGGATCTCGGCTGGATCCCCGACAGCGATTCGGGTGAGTTCGGCGGTGCCATGGACGACGACATGGTGGCACCGGCGGTGCTCAGCATCAACGCGGTGACGTCGGAGACGGCGTCCGGTCCCCAGATCGAGGCCAAGATCGCGTTCGCCACCGAGATTCTCGACGAGGCGGACGTGTGGGAGCTCGCCGAACTGTGGCACGCCGCGGCGACCGCGCTGGCCGAGCACGCCTCCGGGCCGAACGGCGGCGGTCTCACACCGTCCGACGTTCCGCTGGTGTCCGTGACGCAGGACGACCTCGAGGCGCTCGAACGGCGCTACCCCGACGCCACCGACGTGTGGCCGCTCGCCCCGCTGCAGTCCGGAATGTTCTTCCATTCCGTGCTCGCCGAGGACGCGGTGGACGTCTACACCGCGCAGGTGGTGCTGGACTTCCAGGGCACCGTCGACACCGGCCGGCTCCGCGGCGCGGCGGAGGCGTTGATCGCACGTCACGCGAACCTGCGCACGGCGTTCGTCCCCGACGATTCGGGGACCGCGGTCCAGGTGGTCGTCGACCACGTCGCGCTGCCGTGGGAAGAGCTCGACCTCTCCGGCCTGTCCGAGACCGAACGCGAGGAGCGGATGAGTTCCGTTCTGAGCGAACATCGTTCGGCGCGGTTCGATATGAGTCGTCCGCCCCTGATGCGGTTCCTGCTGATCCGCACGGGTGAGAACAGCTACCGGTTCTCCATCAGCAACCACCACATCCTGCTCGACGGATGGTCGATGCCGTTGCTGATGAAGGACCTGCTGGTGCTGTACGCGACCCGCGGTGACGGTTCGGTGCTGCCGCGCGTGCGTGGTTACCGCGACTTCCTCGGCTGGCTGTCCGAACGCGACACCGACGCATCGCGCAGCGCGTGGGCGCACGCACTGGCGGGACTGGACGGTCCGACCGTGCTGGCCCCGGCACCGAGCAGCGAGGACCGTCCCGAGCCGGCCGAGTTCGCGCTGCACCTCGGCGAGGTGGTGAGCGAGAACCTGGCGCGCATCGCCCGGGACCGTGGCCTGACGATGAACACGATCGTCCAGGCTGCGTGGGGTCTGCTGCTGGCCCGCATGACGGCCTCGGACGACGTCGTCTTCGGCGCCACCGTGTCGGGGCGCCCGCCGGAGGTCGCAGGCATCGAGTCGATGGTGGGCTTGTTCATCAACACCATCCCGATTCGCGTGCGTATCGATCCCCGTGAGTCCCTCCTCGGACTGCTCGAGCGGCTGCAGGCGGAACAGTCGACGTTGTTCGACCACCATCACATCGGTCTTCCGGAGATCCAGCAGATCGCCGGAATCGGTGGGCTGTTCGACACGTTGACGGTGTTCGAGTCGTACCCGGTGGACCGCGCAGGTCTCACCGAGGACAGCGACATCGACGGGCTCCAGGTCGCCGGGGTACAGATCAGCGACGCCTCGCACTACCCGCTGAGCCTGCTGGCCCAGTCGGACAGCGAGCTGCAACTGGTCCTGAAGTACCTTCCGGACGTATTCGGCGCCGACACCGTCGAGCGGCTCGGGTCCCGGCTGAACCGGATCCTGCAGACCATCGCGGCCGGCAGTTCCACGCTGGTGGGCGATCTCGATCTGCTGACCGGCGACGAACGCGAACTCGTCCTGTCCGGGTGGAACGACTCGGGGCACGACGTCACCGACGAATCCGTGGTGTCGATGTTCGGCGCCCAGGTCGCTCGCACGCCGGATCGAACGGCCGTGGTGGCGGACCACGTGCGCCTCACCTACGCCGAGTTCGACGCGCGGGTGAATCGTCTGGCGCGGCACCTGATGTCGATGGGTGTGGGGCCGGACTCGGTGGTGGGCATCGCGATGCGACGCTCGCTCGACATGGTGATCAGCCTCTACGCCGTCCACGCGGCGGGCGGCGCGTACGTGCCGATCGACCCGGAGCACCCCGCGGACCGCACCTCGTACGTGGTGGACAGTGCCATGCCGACGTGTGTGCTCAGCCTGGCCGACGACATCGCGAATCTCGATGTGGACGTGCCGGTGTACCTGGTCGAGGACTTCGACCTGTCCGAGTACGCGGAGGGCCCGGTCGAGGATTCCGAGCGGCTCGCCGAGCTGCGCCCGGTCAACCTGGCCTACGCGCTGTACACGTCGGGTTCGACGGGACGTCCGAAGGGCGTGGCGATTCCGCACTCGGCGCTGGCCAACCAGCTGGCGTGGATGCGGGACGTCTACGGCATCGGCGCGCAGGACGTGGTACTGCAGAAGACGCCGTTCACCTTCGACGCTTCGGTGTGGGAGCTGTTCCTGCCGTTGGTGGTCGGTGGCACTCTCGTGATCGCGTCGCCGGACGGTCACCGCGACCCCGAGTACATGGCAGCGACCGTGGGTACGGAAGCGGTGACGGTGATCCAGTTCGTCCCGTCCGTGCTGACCATGTTCCTCGACGCTGCCACGGCCGACCGGTGCGGTTCGCTACGCCTGGTCTTCGCGGGCGGTGAGCCGCTGCCTCAGTCGGCGGCCGACCGGGTCGCCGGTCTCGGTTCCGCGGAATTGGTGAACCTGTACGGCCCGACCGAGGTGACCATCAACTCGACGGCCCACGTGGTGGAGCAGTCGGGAACGGCGACGATCGCGCCGATCGGTTCGCCGGCGTGGAACACGCGCGCCTACGTGCTCGACGCTCATCTGAACCCGGCGCCGATCGGTGTTCCCGGTGAGCTGTACCTCGACGGCGCGCAACTCGCTCGCGGATACGTCAACAGTTCCGCACTGAGTGCGGAACGGTTCGTCGCGAACCCGTTCGGCGATTCGGGTGCGCGGATGTACCGCACCGGCGACCTCGTCCGGTGGAACGAGAACGGCGTCCTCGAGTTCGTGGGCCGCACCGACTTCCAGGTGAAGGTGCGAGGACTGCGTATCGAGCTCGGCGAGGTCGAGGAGGCGTTCGTCCGATACCGCGATGTGGCGCAGGCCGCCGTGATCGTCCACAACAGCGAGGTGGGTGCGCGGCTCGTCGCCTACGTCGTGCCGAAGCCGGATGCCGCTCTCGACGCCGCGGCGCTGAACGGGTTCGTCGCGGAATCGCTGCCCGAGTACATGATTCCGGATTCCGTGATGGTTCTCGCCGAACTGCCGCTGGGTACCAGCGGCAAGCTCGACCGGCGCGCACTGCCGGTGCCGGACTTCGCGTCGGCGGCCGAATTCCGGGCGCCGCGCACCGAGACCGAGCGTGCACTCGCGACCGTGTTCGGTGAACTGCTCGGCAGGGAGAGCGTCGGAATCGACGACTCGTTCTTCGAGCTCGGCGGCGACAGCATCGTGTCCATCCAGTTGGTGGCGCGGGCACGTTCGGCCGGTATCCACTTCACCGCGCGAGATGTGTTCGAGCGGCGGACCGTTGCCGAGCTGGCCGCGGTGGCGGACTCGGGCGAGTCCGCGGCGACCGCACTGCAGGAGTACGAGGGTGGTGGCGTCGGAACGGTGCCGCTCACCCCGGTCGCCCGCAAGATGGTCGAGCGCGGCGGCGACTTCGACCGGTTCGTGATGCCGTTGTTGCTCACACTGCCCGCCGGGATCGAACGCGAGCAGGTGATCGCGACGATCGCCGCAGTGGTCGACAAGCACGACGTGCTGCGGTCGACCCTGGTCACCTCCGGCGTGGGGGACGCGCTCGAGATCGCACCCGCGGGCAGCGTCGACATCGACGCCACCGTGCAGCGGGTGGAGATCGCGGCCGGCGACGAGCCCGGTTCGCCGGAGTTCGACGCGGTGGCAAGTGCGGCGTTCGACGCGGCCCTGGCTCGCCTCGATCCACGCACCGGGTCGATGCTGCAGTTCGTCTGGTTCGACCCCGCCGAGTCGGATCGGCGCGGACGGCTCCTCGTGTTGCCGCACCACCTCGTCATCGACTCCGTGTCGTGGCGGATCCTGGTGCCGGACTTCGCGAGCGCGGGCGCCCAGATCGCCGCCGGCACGTCGCCGTCACTCGAGCCGGTCGGGACGTCGCTGCGGCGCTGGACCGACGGTCTGCTCGAAGCGGCAGCGACGCCGGAGCGGGTGGCCGAACTCGAGGTGTGGGAACGGATGCTCACCGGGCCGGATCCACTGCTCGGATCGCGTGAGCTGGACCTGGGAACCGATCTGGTCAGCACGCTGGAACGGACCCGGGTGGATGTTCCCGCACCGGTCACCGAGGCATTGCTGGGTGGCACGCCGGGTGCGCTCGACGGTGAGATCGGCGACGTTCTCGCGGCAGCCCTCGCGTTGGCGGTGGCCGGCTGGCGGCGCGACCGCGGAGTCGAGGCTTCGTCGACGGTCGTCACCCTCGAAGGCCACGGACGTGAAGAGTCCACGGTGCCGGGTGCTGACCTGTCGCGGACGGTCGGCTGGTTCACCACGATGTACCCGGCACGCCTCGATCTCGCCGGGGTCGACCTCGCCGATGCCCTGCAGGGCGGCGCGAGCGCGGCGGACGCCGTGCACGCGGTACGGGATCAGCTGAGCGCGATCCCGGACCGGGGAATCGGATACGGGCTGCTCCGGTACCTGAACCCCGACACGTCGGCGGTCATGAGGAACTGGTCGGAACCGCAGATCGTGTTCAACTACATCGGACGCGTCAGCGCGGCCGAGGTTCCCGAGGCGGTACGCGGACTGGACTGGCTGCCCGACTTCGAATCGCCCGTCACGGGTGGATTCGAGAAGAGCGCGATGCCCGCCCAGGCCGTCCTCGACATCCAGTCGGTGATCTCGGAAACCGCGGAGGGCCTGCAGTTGTCGGCGTTCATGTCCTTCCCGCCCGGCATCCTCTCGACGCCGGAAGTGGACCGGTTCGGGGAGTTCTGGGTTGCCGCGCTCACCGCGCTCGTGGCTCAGGCCGAGGAGCGATCCGGGCGCTGATCTCCGCGGCCCGTGGTGGGAAGGCTCCGCGCCTTCCCACCACGTGGCCCCGTCTGTCCCGTCGCCGCGGAGTCAGGCCCACTCGAAGGACATCTCGCCCGCGACGCCGAGGTGCTTGCACAGCTTGTGGATGCCACCGAAATCCTGGACCAGTGCGGATCGGCGGGTGTCGTGTTCGGCGTCGTCGATCATCGCCTGACCACCGCTCAAGTCCATGAGTCCGACGATGGTGTGCCACGTCGAGTAGTCGTTGCTGCTGAAAGCGGTCATCGCGTCGACGAGCCCGTCGAGGAAGTGGCGGCGGTCGTCGGGGCTCAGGGTGTCGTAGACGACGCCGGCGATGTCGTCGGCGATCGAGGCGTGGCAGTACTCGTCGCGATTGTGCAGCCTCACCGTCGCCCGGTTGACCGGCTGGATGACGTCGTTTTCGGATATCAGGTCGAGGTAGGAGCTGATCGAGATCTCCGCCACCGTCATGAAGGCGAACGTCGTGATCGCCCGCTTCCTCGGGTCGGCGGCATCGGCCGTCGCCGCACGTTGTCGGCGCAACGTCAGGACGTCGGGAAGGGCGTTGTTCGGCATCGCCCAACCGCGTTGTCTGCGCGTGACGGCGCTCGCGTTCAGGTGCATGAGGGTGTGGTACTGCTCGTCGACCATCGCCTGGTGGACGGCCACGGCGAACGTGTCTCCGAGCCCGGTGTCCAGGGCGTCGTGCGCGACGAGGTCGAACCCGGGATTGACCACGTACTGCTCGATGTCCATGACGTTCTTGTTGAATGCGATCCAGGCCCACGCCCGGAGCTGGTTCCGGTGCTCCTCGCTCATGCCGAGAAAGCGATCGTGATCGGCGAAGGGCAGCAACTCGTTCGGGTAGTCCTGCTTGTCGAGGTCGAACAGCGCGTCGAGATCCGGTTCCGGCTTCTTCACGGTGGCCCGCTGACCCCAGTTCCGGGCGAGCCGGGTCACGACTGCGCTCTCCACCGGATCCGCCGGGTCGTACTCGGGGAGCGAGGGAGTCTTCTGGGGCGTCATGACGAATCTCCGTTCCTGTCCCACGACTGCGGTTGTCTGTGAACGAGACCGGTGAAGAGGTCGGCGCACAGCCGGGCGAGAGGTTCGCTCCGGTCGCCGAGCGCCGACGTCGAGCGGGACATGAGCGATGCGAAATCGTCCTCCGAGCCCCGCTCGACGGTTTCCGTGAGAGTGGTCAGCGCCGCGGCGAGCGCGCGGCGGGCCTCGGCCGCAAACGGATTGCCCGCCTGGATGTCCCGATAGACCTCCGGGACGCCTCCGCCGACCCGCGCGAGGAGCGCGAGTGACACGAGATGGGGAGGGGTCGCCACCGCGGTGAGTTCGGCCCCGTCGACACCGAGGTCCGCCAGCGCGAGGCCGAAGGCGAGGACGCCGGCGTGTGTCAGCGCCTGGGTCGCTGCGGTGAGCCGGTCGTGGTGTTCGGCGTCCAGGCGGACCACCGACGACCCCCAGCCGGACAGCACCGACAGGAACCACTCGACCTCACCACTGTTCCGGTAGGTCACCGCCGCGACGGGGCGGCCCTCCGGTCCGAGGGAAGGCGCGAACATCGGGTTGATGCCCATGGCACCGCTACGCAGCGCACTGTCGCGCAGGGCGGCGTCGAATCGGGACTTCACCGACAGCGTGTCGACCAGCAGGGCGTGTTCGGGCAACTCCGCGACGACGAACGGAATCGCCTTCAGCGCGACGCTTTCGGGGATCGCCAGGATCACCGCATCTGCAGCGTTCACCACCGCCCGCAACTCGGGAGACGGGTCGGTGACGTCGCCCTTCACCTGATCCGGGTCGGACCGATCGGTGAATCGGATGTCGATGGTGCGCACCATGTTTCCGTCGGCGCGCAGCCGAGCCGCCAGCATCCGGCCGACATCACCGGAACCGCCGATCAGCGCGACGGTCCGGGTGGATGCGGCCGGGACGTTCACGGCCCGATCTCGTTCGGCCGGTCTGCCGTCACAGTCAGTGCCCGCAACATGGTGGCGGCCTTGACCATCGCCTCGTCGAACTCCTCCTCCGGGTCGGAGAGTGCCGTGATCGCCCCACCGATACCGAACGTCACCTCGGTGTCCGTGGCGACTATCGTGCGGATGACGATCGACAGGTCGGCCGTCCCCGTCAGTGAAAAGTAGCCGATCGAACCGGAATACACACCGCGCGGCCCGGACTCGAGCCGGTCGATGATCTCCATGGTCCGGATCTTCGGCGCGCCCGTCATCGATCCGCCCGGGAAGGCGGCACGAACACACTCGACGACGGAAGCGTCGGCGCTGAGAGTCCCGCGCACGGTCGACACGAGTTGATGCACGGCCGCGTACGTCTCGACGTCGAAGAGTTTGGGAACGTGCACCGACCCGGGAACGCACACCCGGGCCAGATCGTTGCGCGTCAGATCGACGATCATGAGGTTCTCGGCGCGGTCCTTCTCGCTGTCCAGCAGGTCCTGCCGCAGCGCCGCATCCTTGGCGGGGGTCGCGCCGCGCGGACGCGTCCCCTTGATGGGCTTGGACTCCACCACCCGGTCCGCGCCGATCCTGAGGAACCGTTCGGGGGAAGCGCTGAGAACCGACAGTCCGGCGAACTGGAGGTACGCGCTGTACGGGGTGGGGCTGATGGAGCGCAGTAACTCGAACGTGTGCAGGGGATCGATGGACTGGTCCACCGTCGCCATGTTGGTGAGGCACACCTCGTAGGACTCACCGGTCCGGATCTCACCGAGCGAGGTCGCGATGTGTTCGAGGTACTTGTCGTGCTCGTGGCGCAGGGCGAGTTCGGCGGACTCCGGCTTCCGGATCGGCGACACCGCGGTCGGCGGGTTGTCCGGCTCGGCCAGCCGATGCAGCGCCACCTCCATCTCGTCGAGCCAGCGGCGCAACTCCGGATCGTCCTGGTGATCACTCAGGCACAGCGCGTAGGTGCGCTCGCCCGAATGGTCGATGACGACGGCGCGGTCGGCGAACACCAGCGCGGCATCTGGGGTGGGCGACTTGTGGGCCGCCGTGCCGCCGGTCTCGGCCTTCAGTTCGTAGCCGAGGTACCCCACGTAGCCGAGGCCGAACGGCACACCCGGGAGGCCGGGCACCGACCGGGCCTGCAGTTGCCGCTCGAGGTAGTCGAAGAACGGTGCGTGCACCTGTTCGACCGGCAACCCCTCGCGCGTGATCCGGACGATCGATTCGCTGACGTCGTACGTGATGTACTCGGCGCGGGGGCCGGAACAATTGCCCATGATGGTGAATCGCGAAGTCGGTTCCGAGGCCGACGTCCCGTCCAGCCAGAACGCGTTGGGTCCGGACGCGAAGAGATCCTCGAACGTCGTGCGGGGATCGACTTCGTGATCGACGCGCACCTGCTGGACCACGTACGGCGCGTGGGGAATCGGGATTCTCAGCATGGACCCGTGCGTGGGTGTCCCGGAATGCGTCTGCGTGAGATCGCGGAAGTTCGCGAGCAGTTCGTGACCGAAGGCGGTGCTGATCGATTCGGGGTGGAACTGGACGCCCCACAGCGGACGAGTGCGGTGACGGACACCCATCAACAGGCCGTCGGCGGTCCAGGCGGTGGCCTCGAGGTCGTCGGGGAGATCCTCGACGATCAGCGAGTGGTAGCGGACCGTCGGGAACGGTGACGGAATGCCGGCGAAGAGCTCGGAACCGTCGTGTTCGACGAGGGATACGCGGCCGTGCATCGGTTCGGGTGCGAGGACCACGCTGCCCCCGAACAGCTGGCACAGTCCCTGATGACCGAGGCACACGCCGAGGACGGGTAGTTCGGTCTCCGTGATGATGCGCGCACTGATCCCGAAGTCTCGTTGCCGCTCCGGGCGTCCGGGGCCGGGGGAGATGACGATGTTGTCGAAGTCGGACCAGGGGATCGAATCCCACTCCACGTCGTTGTGCACGACCGTGGGGGGTTCACCGTTCACCTCGGCCAGCAGGGTGAACAGGTTGTAGGTGAACGAATCGTAGTTGTCGACCAAGAGCGTCCGGGTACTCATCACGACTCGACATTCGCAGATGGCGCGGAACTGTGACGAACGTGGTGGTTGTCACGGTGGTCGTGGTGTCCGTTGTGGCGGGGGGCCTCGTCGGCGGGCTCCGCGTTGATCACGAGGTCCTCGAGCCGGCACGTCTCGGCGATGAGAAGGTCGTAGAGCGAGTCGAAGAACTCCGGGGACAGGGAGTGGCTGTCCGCGTACTGTCGCGCCCGCTCGTGGACGATATGGATTCGGCCTGGCTGCATCATGGCGATGTGCTCGCGTTGCTTCAGTTCGCCGATGCGCAGGCACACCTCCAAGCGCTGCCGGACCGCTTCGAGCAGGGTCGCGTCGACTGCGTCGAGTTCCGCGCGCAGACCCTCGAGTGCCTGCTGCGCCGAGGCGTCAGAATGCTCTCCGGAATCGTCGCCGTTCCGCTGTCCTACGGAGAAGTACATAGTCGCCCCACTCACTCGATCGGCAGTAGCTTTCTCATCCCGACTATCGTGTGTCGTTGGTGGTTCGTTTCCATGAGCCCTTCCGGATGGCGGGAAGGGCTGTGTTCGAACGGCCGAATACGAACCAGGTGGGTTATCACCCCCAGAGTCTCGATCTCGAGTTGAGACTTTGATGGACGGTTGGCTAACGTAACCTGAAGTCTATTTCCGCTAACTCAGGATACGAGGAATATGCGCATATCGTTGGCCAGTAGGGCTCTGTTGTTCGTGCTGGCAGGCATCGTGATGCTGTGCAGTGCGGCACCAGCGGCAGCGGATCCCGTGGAAGCGGAACCCGCACCCGCGGCCGACCTGTCGGTGCTGCCGGGGGCGAACGACTGGAGCTGTAAGCCGTCCGCGGCGCATCCGCGTCCCGTCGTGCTGGTGCACGGCACCTGGACCGGCATGCTGGGAACATGGAAGGACCTCGCGCCGGCGCTCACGGCGGAGGGATACTGCGTCTTCGCCCTCAACTACGGACAGCCCACCGGTCTGACCGAGGGCAACCTGATGCGCATGTTCGGCGGCGCCGACATCGCGGAGTCCGCGCAGCAGCTCGCCGGATTCGTCGACCAGGTCCGCACCACCACCGGCGCTTCGCAGGTCGACATGATCGGGCATTCGCTCGGTGGCACGGTCTCCCGCCAGTACCTGCGGTTCGACGGCGGCGCCGACCGCACGAACCCCGCGCTGAACAAGGTGCACTCGCTCGTCACGCTCGGCGCCACCAACCACGGCACCAGCTTCGGGGACGTCCAGTCGCTCGGTGCGATCGCGCAGGCACTGGGTGTGCCGGTCATGACGCTCGCCGGTGTCGCGGTCGGACCGTCCTACATCCAGCAGATGGTGGGCTCACCCTTCCTGCAAGTCCTCAACGCCGGCGGCGACACCGACCCGGGCATCGAGTACACGGTGGTCGCCAGCCGCAGCGACACCGTGTCGACCCCGCCGGAGAACACGTTCCTGACGGCCGGTCCGGGTGCCGTCGTGCACAACATCTGGCTCCAGGACGGCTGCGAGACGAACACGGCCGAACACATCCAGCTGACCACCGATGCGCGGGCCGTATACATCATCCAGCGGGCGCTGGACCCCACCTATGGAGATCGCAACCCCGCACCGTGCTGACCCCACACCGTGCTGACCCGGCGCCGGGCACCGGTGGTGACGGTCAGTCCCAGATGCCGACCTCGTCGAGATGCGCGACCAGTCGCTGGGCGCCGTCGATGAAGTGGGCCTTGTTCTCCGCACCCACCACGTCGGCCTTCCCGTCGGCGAGCGCGGCGATGAGCCGGCGATGGCTCTCGACCGCCGACTCACCCCAGGCCGGATCGGACGAATAGAACTGCACCGGGGTGTACCGGGTGGCGCTGAGCAGGAACCACGACAGCTTGCTCGCGTCCGCAAGACGGTTGATGACCCGGTGGAACGAGAACTCGAGATCCTCGATGCGGTCGGCGTCGCCGTCCTGGACGGCGCGTCGCAGCTTCTCGTTGATCGCGGTCAGCTCCTCGACGGCCTCGGGGGTGGCCGACCGACTTGCGCGGACCGCGAGTTCCTCGGCGATCTGCCCCTGCAGCCAGAAGAGGTCGTGGATGTCGTCCCGGCTGAGCGGTGCGACCACATACCCGCGGTGGGGGACCAGTTCGACGAGTCCCTCCCCGCGCAGGGTCAGGAGCGCCTCACGGACAGGTGTGACGCTGACCCCCAGATCCGCGGCGGTCTCGTCGAGGCGGATGAAGTCACCCGGGCGAACGCCCCCGGACATGATCAGGTTGCGGACGTGCACGGCGACGTCGTCCGACAGCTGGGGTCGGCGGCGCAGGGTGCGGCCCGCTGGGGATCGTGACACGGAGGGCGATGCCATGGAGAACTCCTTCGATGCGGCAAACCAGCATAAACCGCGGGTGGTGATTACAAGCCGTAGGTCTTGCCGATGATGTCGCGCTGAATCTCGTTGGTACCGCCGTAGATGCTCGACACGATGGTGGAGCGGACGTGCTTCTCCATGTCGAACTCGGTGGCGTAGCCGTACCCTCCCATCATCTGCATGCCCTCGAGCGCGACCTTCTTCGCCGTCTCCGTGACCTTCAGTTTGGCCATCGACGCCTCGCGGGCCAGCATCTTGTCCGGGTTCGCGTCGACGTCCTCGGCGACGCTGTAGACGAGCAGCTTGCAGCACTCGATCTCCGTCGCGAGATCGGCGATGCGGTGGCGCAACGCCTGGAACGATCCGACCGGCCGCCCGAACTGCTTGCGCTGGGTGACGAAGTCGAGGGTGTCGGCGAACGCGCGCTGCGCGGTGCCGAGCATCATGGCGGCGAGGATCAGGCGTTCGAAGTTCAGGCCGGTCATCAGCTGGCGCCAGCCGTTGCCGACCTCGCCCACCACCGCATCCTCGGGTAGGACGCAATCGGTGAAGTAGAGGTCGTTGACCTCCTTGCCGCCCATCGTGTCGATGCCGCTGATCTTCAGCCCGGCGGTATCAGCCGGGACGTGGAACATCGTGAGGCCTTCGTGCTTGCCGTCGCCGCGCCCGGTGCGGGCCACGAGCAGGATGTTGTCGGCGAAGTGCGCGTTGGAGCACCACGTCTTCTGACCGTTGATCACCCAGCCGTCGGCGGTCTTCTCCGCGCGGGTGCTGAGGTTGCCGACGTCGGAACCGGCTTCCGGCTCGGACATCGAGATGGACTGTGATCGGCCGGCCACGATGCCGCGCAGCACGATGTCTTTCTGCGCGTCGGTTCCGAACTTCGCGTAGGCGCCGCCCGTGATCAGGGTGGGACCGATGCCGCCGATGGGTGCCATCCCCTTGGCGGCCTCCTCGAGCAGGATGCACATGTCGACGTGGCTGGCGGCCGAGCCGTCGTACTCCTCGGGAATGGTGATGCCCAGCCAGCCCAGCTTGGCCATCTTCTCGTAGACGTCCTGATTGTGGTTGTGCTCGCCGTGATTCGTCAGCCTGTCGCGCTGCTCGCGCGTGCCGCTCTCGCGCTTGCAGAAATCGGCGATCGCCGCCGCGAAGTCCTTCTGTTCACTGGTGAATTCGACGCTCATGTCCGGGGGACTCCTCATGGTTGATTCGGCCGGCGAATCGGTCGGCCGGAGGTGACTGTGTGGGGCTTGCCGCGATGGGGTCCGCCGCATACTGTGATGTCCACTACATTACATCACATCACATATATTTGATGTGATCTCGAGGGAGGACATCGACCATGCCACAGCAGGCGGAGACGACCGAGACGACGGCCGGCGAGCAGCCCGCAGCCCCGACGGAGCAGGCGCCGAAGACGTTCGCGTCCCTGGACCCGCGGAACGGCAACGTCCTGGCCGAGTACCCGATCCAGGGGGAGCAGGAGGTGCGCGACGCCGTCGACGCGGCCCGCGCCGCCGCGCAGTGGTGGAACGCTCTCGGGTTCGACGGCCGCAAGCAATGGCTCCTCGACTGGAAGAAGTCGATGGCCCGGGACGGCGAGCAGCTGGCCGCCCTCGTCGCCGCGGAAACCGGCAAGCCGTACGACGACGCGCTCCTCGAAGTGATGCTCGCCATCGAACACCTCGACTGGGCCGCGAAGAACGCGGGCAAGGTTCTGAAGCGGCGCAAGGTGCCGTCGGGCCTGGTCAGCGCGAACCAGGCCAGCAGCGTCGGATACGAGCCGATGGGTGTGGTCGGTGTCATCGGGCCGTGGAACTACCCCGTGTACACGCCGATGGGGTCGATCTCCTATGCGCTGGCGGCGGGCAACACCGTCGTCTTCAAGCCCAGCGAGCTGACCCCCGGGGTCGCGGTGTGGCTCGCCGACAAGTGGAAGGCGCTCGTGCCCAACCAGCCCGTGCTGCAGGTGGTCACCGGAGACGGGTCGACCGGCGCGGCTCTCGTCTCGGCCGGGGTCGACAAGATCGCCTTCACCGGATCTGCCGCCACCGGCAAGCGCGTCATGGCCGCGTGTGCCGAAACGCTGACCCCCCTCGTCGTCGAGGCGGGCGGCAAGGACGCCATGCTCGTCGACGCCGACGCGAACCTGGACGAGGCCGCCGGCTTCGCGGTGTTCGGGGCGATGGGCAACGCCGGACAGACGTGCGCCGGCGTCGAGCGCATCTACGTCGTCGACTCGGTCTACGACGAGTTCGTCCGGCTGGTCGCCGAGAAGTCGAAGGTCCTGCGCCCCGGCCCCCGGGACGCCGCCTACGGTCCGATGACGATGACCAGCCAGTCCGAGGTCGTCCGCGGCCACGTCCAGGATGCACTCGACAAGGGCGGATCCGCTGTGGTCGGCGGACTGGACTCCATCAAGGACGGCTACGTCGGACCGATCGTGCTGACCGGCGTTCCCGAGGACAGCACCGCGATCCGCGAGGAGACGTTCGGCCCCACGGTCGTCATCAACAAGGTCGCCAGCCTCGACGAAGCGGTCACGAAGGCCAACGGCACCACGTTCGGGCTCGGCGCGTCCATCTTCACCAAGGATGGGACGAAGGCGATGCAGGCTGCCGAAAAACTCAGGGCCGGTGTCGTGACGATCGGTTCGGTGCTCGGATTCGCCGGCGTGGCGGCCCTGCCGTTCGGCGGTGTCGGAGATTCGGGCTTCGGCCGCATCCACGGCGCAGACGGTCTGCGTGAATTCAGCCGGGTCAAATCCATCGCCCGACAGAAGTTCGCGGCTCCGCTGAACCTGCTCACCATGCAGCGCAAGTCGCGGGACATGAAGATCTCGGCCTGGATGTTGAAGAACCGGCACGGACGCTGATCACACGGCAGGAGGGTATTCACATGCTGATGAAGACCACACGCGCCGACACCGGCGCGCCGGGCAGGGTTCCGCGGGGCAGGCACGGTTGGCAGCGGCGGATCGAGGAACTCGATCCGGTCCGGGATCACCAGGAGATCCATCGCATCACGGCCGGCTACGAGTTTCCGTGGGATTACCAGCGGTCGCTCGAGTTCGCGCTGTTCCGGACATACTGCGTCCCCACCATTTCGGAACTCCTGCAGCGCACCGGTGAGTTCGAGAAACGGCCGCAGAAGCGGTACGACGACACCGCACTGCTGATGGCCGAACTCGTCGAACACGGCTACGACTCCGAGCGCGGCGTCGAATCACTGCGCGTCGTGAACCGCATGCACGGCAAGTACGACATCGACAACGACGACATGCTGTACGTGCTGACCACCTTCATCTACGAGCCGATCGACTGGGTCGACCGCTTCGGATGGCGGCGGCTGACCCCGAACGAGCGTCTCGCGTGTTTCCACTTCTACCGTCAAGTGGGAATCCGTATGGGAATCAAGAACATTCCCGAAAGTTTCGAAGACTTCTACCGGTTCAAGGTCGACTACGAGCGGAAGCATTTCCGGTACACCGACGACAACCATCGCGTCGGCACCTACACGCTGAAGCTGTTCTGTTCCTGGTTTCCGGCGCCACTCCGGCCGCTCGTCGCGCAGGGGGTCTACGCCCTCCTCGACCCGATGATGCTGGCAGCGTTCGGATTTCCCGCCGCCCCGATCTGGCTGCAGAACGCGTCCCGCCGTGCGCTGGGGGTCCGTGCGAGGTTCGTGCGCTTCCTGCCGCCACGCCGGGAGTCCAAGGCGGCACGGGATCGGCACAACCGGAGCTACCCCGGATACCCGGTGGGCTACCGTCCCCGTGATCTGGGCGCGGACAGCGACAATCACCGCGGATCCCGTCGACGCGCCGCATGACGGCTGTGTCCCTGGGCGATTCGTCCAGGGACTCAGCCTCAGTGGCCCAGCAGCACCGCCGTCATCAGGGTGTGGAGACGCGCACGCGATTCCTCGCGGGTGTCGAAGTGGACGAGGCGGCCGATGTCGAGCACCAGTCCCAGCGCGGCGTGAACCAGGAACCGTGCCTCCGGAGCCGAGAGTTCGGTGCGCACGGCGGTCACCAGGTGGACCCACTCCTCGACGTGCAGGCGCTGCACGTTGCGGAGATTGGTCCGCTCGTTCTTCGGGAGGTTCCCGATCTCCGCGAAGTACACCGACAGCACTTCCGGATTCCCGAACGAGAGTTCCAGGTAGGACTCGGCGAGTTTGCGGAGCGCATCCTCGGGGCCGGTGGCGGTGGACAGCGCCGCCGAGGTGGCCACGGCCAGCCGGTCGGACGCGCGGTAGAACACCGCTGCGAGAAGGTCGGCCTTGCTGGGGAAGTGGCGGTACACGCTCGACGCGTTGATGCCGGCGGCGGCGCCGATTTCTTCGATGCTCGAGTCGTGATAGCCGTGCCGGTCGAAGATCTTCACGGCCTCGTTGATCAGTAACTCGCGCTTGGACGTCACCGCCAGGCCGCGTACCGCACCTGTGCCCGCGTTCCTTCCTTCGGTCGGGACGGCGGGAGGCAGTGTCGCGCGCAGGATCGATTCGCACGCCGACTTCAGAAGCGCGTCGAGCCGGCGCGTCGCGAGAGTGGTGCGATGTGCGCTGATGCTCCCCATCACGCTCAGCGTCGACGCCCCCAACGTCGTGGCGTCGACGGACGTGAGTTCGGGGCGCAGTTCCCGCAAGGGTTCCGCCACGCACTGGGTGACGTGAACGAAGACGTCGCGGATGCGCGTGCGATCCTCGGCCTCGAGGTACCGGCCCTCCCAGCGGTAGAGCCCGGCGACCTTGCGGTTCTCGATGGTGTTCGCGACGAGCGCGGAGATCAGATGGTCGAGGCGGTCTCCGGGCTCGCGCTCGGCCATGCCGTCGAGGGCGCCGTCCGCGGCCGCCTGCAGCGCGTCGGCTGTCGTGGTGGCGGCGTGTACGAGCAGGGCGTACTTGTTCGGGTAGTGCCGGTAGAGGGCGGGGCCGGAGATCCCGATGGTGGCCGCGATCTCGTCGACGCCGACCGCGTGGTAGCCGCGCTCGCTGAAGGCCTCGGCCGCGACGTTCGCGATCTGGGCCTTGCGATTCTTCGGGCGACGGCGGATCGGCCGCTCGGTGGCGGCACCGGCCGCCGTGCTGGTCCGAGCCACGGTCACCTCCAGTAATCGGCAGTCATCTGCCAGTTTAACTGCCGATCATCTTAACCGAGACTTTCGCATCGTCGGGTCGACTGAGGGTCGCGTGCAGGGAAGTCGTCACCCCACATTGTCGGAAAATGCCGGTGAATCTGGCTGTCGAGTTGCCGGAGAGCTATTGACACGTGAGGAACGCGCAGAATAAGTTAACCGCAATTCGCATGTGTCCGCGGTCTCCTGACGGTCGTGCGCTCCTGGATGTCACATTTCGAACTATCGGAGGTAGCTGGATCATGAGTGCAACCCGGCAGAGCGGGCAGGCATTGATCTTCGACGCGATCAGAACCCCTCGCGGACGGGGCAAGAGCAACGGTGCCCTCCACGGCACCAAGCCCATCGACCTGGCGGTCGGGTTGATCGAGGAGATCCAGGTCCGGAATCCGAATCTGGACCCGGCGCTGATCGACGACATCGTGCTCGGCATCGTGTCGCCGCTGGGTGAACAGGGCGGCGTGCTTCCGCGTGTCGCGGCGCTGTCCGCCGGACTGCCCGAGACCGTCGCAGGTGTCCAGATCAACCGCTTCTGTGCCTCCGGGCTCGAGGCCGTCAACCTGGCCGCGCAGAAAGTGGCCTCCGGCTGGGAAGACTTCGTTCTCGCGGGTGGCGTCGAGTCCATGTCGAAGGTGCCCATGGGATCGGACGGCGGTGCATGGGGACTCGATCCGGCGACCAACTACGACACCTACATGGTCCCGCAGGGGATCGGCGCCGATCTCATCGCGACGATCGAGGGATTCAGTCGCAGCCAGGTCGACGAGTTCGCAGTTCGCTCACAGGAACTGGCGGCCGACGCCTGGGCGGATGGGCGGTTCGACCGCTCGGTCGTCCCGGTGCGGGACCGCAACGGTGTCGTCGTCCTCGACCGGGACGAGCACATGCGGCCCGGCGCCACCGTCGAGGGCCTGTCGGCATTGACGCCGTCGTTCGCCGCTCTCGGGGAGCAGGGCGGATTCTCCGCGGTGGCACTGCAGAAATACCACTGGGTGGAGCGCATCGACCATGTCCACCACGCCGGCAACTCTTCCGGAATCGTGGACGGTGCCTCCCTGATGCTCATCGGCAGCGCAGAAGCAGGTGAACGCGCCGGCCTCGCGCCGCGCGGCCGGATCGTGTCCACCGCAGTCATCGGCTCCGAGTCGACGATCATGCTCACCGGTCCCGCACCCTCGGCGCGCAAAGCACTGGCGAAGGCCGGGCTCGACGTCTCCGACATCGATCTGTTCGAGATCAACGAGGCCTTCGCCTCCGTGGCGCTGAAGTTCGCCAAGGACCTCGAGATCCCGCTCGACAAGGTGAACGTGAACGGTGGCGCCATCGCGATGGGCCACCCCCTGGGCGCCACCGGCGCAATGATCCTCGGCACGCTGCTCGACGAACTCGAACGCCGGGGCCAGCGTTACGGCCTGGCCACCCTGTGCGTCGGCGCGGGCATGGGCATCGCGACGGTCGTCGAACGCATCCAGCACTGACCACAGGAGAAGCGAACAGCATGACTGACAGCACAATTCGGTACGAGAAGCACGCCGACGGAATCGTCACCCTCGTTCTCGACGACCCCGCCCAGTCCGCGAACACGATGAACGAGGGGTTCATCGTGTCCCTGGGCGAGGTCGTCGACCGCTTGACCACCGAGCGCGACACCATCGCCGGGGTCGTGGTCACCTCCGCGAAGAAGACATTCTTCGCCGGCGGCGACCTCAACGACATCCTGAAGTCCCGCGCGGGACAGGCCGAGGCTGTGATGGCGAACGTCGACCGCATCAAGGAACCACTGCGCAGGCTGGAGACGCTGGGCAGACCCGTCGTCGCGGCCATCGGCGGCGCCGCCCTCGGCGGCGGACTTGAGATCGCACTCGCCACCCACCATCGGATCGCGCTGAATGCCGCAGGCGTGCAGATCGGACTCCCCGAGGTGACGCTCGGTCTTCTTCCCGGCGGGGGTGGCGTCGTCCGGACGGTGCGCCTGCTCGGAGTCGTCCCCGCTCTCACCCAGGTTCTCCTGCAGGGGCAGCGTCACACCGCGGAGAAGGCGCACGGTCTCGGCCTGATCGACGAACTCGTGGACGACGTCGATCACCTGGTGCCCGCGGCGAAGAAGTGGATCGCCGACAACCCCGACGCACTGCAGCCGTGGGATGTGAAGGGGTACCGGATTCCGGGTGGAACTCCCGCGTCCCCGGCGCTGGCCGCGAACCTTCCCGCCTTCCCCGCCAACCTGCGGAAACAGCTCAAAGGCGCGCCCTATCCGGCTCCGATCGCGATCATGAGCGCTGCCGTCGAAGGCGCGCTCGTCGACTTCGACACGGCTCAGAAGATCGAGAACCGCTACTTCGCCGGGCTGGCCACGGGGCAGATCTCGAAGAACATGATCCGCGCGTTCTTCTTCGACCTCCAGAAGGCCAACAGTCTGGTGAAGCAGTACGACGGAGCCGGCCGCGCACCCGTCGGCACGGTCGCGGTGCTCGGCGCCGGGATGATGGGCGCCGCCATCGCGTACGTGTGTGCCAAGTCGGGCATGAACGTGGTGCTGAAGGACGTGAGCCTGGCCGCGGCCGAGAAAGGCAAGGGCTACTCGAAGACGATTCTGGACAAAGCGGTCGCCAAGGGCCGGACCTCCCCCGAGAAGGCCGAATCGATCCTCGCGCGAATCCTCCCCACCGACAGGCCCGACGACACCGCGGGCGCCCAGCTGGTCATCGAGGCCGTGTTCGAGGACCCGGCCGTGAAGAACACGGTGTTCGCCGAGATCGACGGATTCATCGCGCCCGACGCACTGCTCTGCTCCAACACGTCGACACTGCCGATCACCCTCCTCGGCGAAAACGTCTCGCGCACCGAGGACTTCATCGGCCTGCACTTCATCTCGCCGGTCGACAAGATGCCCCTCGTCGAGATCATCAAGGGGGAGAAGTCGAGCGTCGCCGCGCTCGGACGCGCGCTCGCCGTGGTCCGGCAGATCGGCAAGACTCCGATCGTCGTCAACGACAGCCGCGGGTTCTTCACGAGCCGCGTCATCGGTACCTTCACCAATGAAGGCATCGCGATGCTCGGCGAGGGCGTCTTCCCGGTGTCGATCGAGCAGGCTGCGTCGCAGGCCGGATACCCCGCTCCCGTCCTCGCGCTGATGGACGAACTCACGCTCACGCTGCCCCGCAAGATCCGCGAGGAGACGAAGGCCGCGATACTCGCCGAGGGGAAATCCTGGGAGCCACATCCGGCGGATTCCGTGGTCGATCGCATGATCGACGAATTCGGCCGCAAGGGCCGCTCCACGGGCGCCGGCTTCTACGAGTACGCGGACGGTAAGCGCGTCGGATTGTGGTCCGGGCTCGAGACGTTCCGGCGCGACGGTGCGCACACCGAGATCCCGTTCGAGGACATCAAGGAGCGGATGCTCTTCATCGAGGCCGTCGAGACGGTCCGCTGCCTGGAAGAGGGGGTGCTCGAATCGACCACCGACGCCAACGTCGGTTCCATTCTGGGCATCGGCTACCCCGGCTGGACCGGTGGCGTGGCCCGCTACATCGACCAGTACCCGGGCGGGATCCAGGGATTCGTCTCCCGGGCGCAGCTGCTCGCCGCGCGGTACGGGGACCGATTCCTCCCACCCCGACTACTGCTGGACAAGGCCGCCACCGGCGGCACGTTCGAAGAGGTGAACTGACATGAGGACGAAATTCACCGAGGCCTTCGGTGTCGAGCACCCGATCGTCCAGGGTGGCATGATGTGGGTCGGCCGTGCCGAACTCGTAGCGGCCGTGGCCGATTCGGGGGCGCTCGGATTTCTCACCGCGCTCACCCAGCCGACTCCCGCAGATCTCGCCGCGGAGATCGCCCGCACACGGGAGCTCACCGACAAACCGTTCGGCGTGAATCTCACCATCCTCCCGTCGATCAACCCGCCGCCGTACGCCGAGTACCGCCAGGCGATCATCGATTCCGGAATCGGCGTCGTCGAGACCGCCGGCTCCAATCCGGTGGACCACCTCCCGCACCTCAAGGACGCGGGGATCAAGGTGATCCACAAGTGCACGAGCGTGCGGCACGCGGTGAAGGCGGAACAGGTCGGTGTCGACGCGGTCAGCATCGACGGCTTCGAATGCGCAGGCCACCCCGGCGAGGACGACGTCGCGGGCCTGATCCTGATCCCGGCCGCCACCCGAAAGCTCACGATCCCCGTGATCGCGTCCGGCGGCATCGCGGACGCGCGCGGCCTCGTCGCCGCGCTCGCACTCGGCGCCGACGGCGTGAACATGGGCACCCGATTCATGTGCACGGTCGAATCCCCGGTGGCGCACGCCGTCAAGGAACAGATCGTCGCCAACACCGAACGCGACACCGAACTCATCTTCCGGTCCCTTCGCAACACCGCCCGCGTCGCGACCAACGCGGTCAGCGCCGAGGTGGTCGACATCGAGTCCCGTGGCTGCGAATTCGCCGACATCCAGCATCTCGTCGCCGGAGCCCGCGGACGCACGGTGTTCGAAATGGGCGATCTCGACGCCGGAATCTGGACCGCGGGACAGAGCCAGGGCCTGATCGACGACATCCCGACCGTGCGCGAACTCGTGTCCCGGATGGTCACGGAGGCGGAATCGATCATCACCGGACGGCTCGCGCGCACGGTCGACTCGCGCATCGGAGCGGTGTCGTGACCGCGCCGGCGGTCGACGGGCTGCGCGTCGTCAACGAGGCCGGGGTCCTCCGGATCACGATCGACCGGCCCGACCGGATGAATGCCCTCGACCTGGCACACATGACGGCGCTGGGCGACGTGCTCACCGCAGCCGCCACGGACTCCTCTGTTCGTGTGGTGGTCATCGCGGGGGCGGGCAAGGCGTTCAGCACGGGCGCGGACCTCGCGGCGGCCGCCGCGGCCGGAGGCCGGGAAGCGCCCGCGGAGGTGGTGATGGACTCCGCCAACAGGGTGGTTCGTGCCATCGTCGAGTTGCCGGTCCCGGTCATCGCGCAGGTGAACGGGGCGGCCGCGGGCGTCGGGGCGTCCATCGCTCTGACGGCCGACCTGACGTATGCCTCCGAGAATGCCTATCTACTCCTCGCGTTCGTCAACATCGGGTTGATGCCCGACGGCGGTTCGAGCGCGCTGATCGCGGCGTCCATCGGCCGGGCACGGGCTACCCGGATGGCTCTCCTCGGGGAGCGCTTACCCGCCGCACAGGCGGAGCGGGACGGACTGATCGCGGGCGTCCTCCCGCCGGATGAACTCGCCGCGCACGTCGATGCCGTGGCGGCCCGGCTGGCTCGTGGTCCGAGGCGGGCCATCGAACTCACCAAGCGGGCACTCACCGCAGCGGCACTCACAGCTCTGGACGCATCACTCGACCGCGAGAAGGCAGGCCAGGCGGAACTGCTGCAGGCCCCCGACTTCGTCGAAGGTGTCACCGCGATGCTCGCGAAACGCGCTCCGAGCTTCCGGAGCTGATGCGAATTGCGGTTAACAACACTGTTCCGATAGACGTCGAGATCTGTAATACTCGTCACAGCTCGATGCAGGTCCGAACAGACGGACGGGCGCCGGGCACGAGTACAGCGAAGGGACCACCACCACATGCCGTCACGTAGCGAGCTGCTGGAGCAGCCACTGCAATCCCGCCGCAACCACTGGAACAACTGGGTTGCGTCGCACGCGGAGATGAAGCCCGATCAGGCCGCGTTCCGCTTTCTCGGCCACCGTACGACCTGGCGCGAATTGCACGACCGATCGGAGGCGCTCGCCGGCGCGCTGTCCCGCCGAGGTGTGAACTTCGGCGACCGTGTTCTGCTGCTCACCCTCAACCGCACCGAATTCTTCGAAGCGGTTCTCGCGATCAATGCCCTCGGTGCCATCGCGGTCCCCGTCAACTTCCGGCTCACCCCGCCCGAGGTCGCGTTCATCGCCCGTGACTCGGGGGCTCGTGCGGTGTTCACCGAGCCTGCGCTCGCACCGCTGGTCGCGGCGGTGCGTCAGGACGTTCCCGAACTGAGCCTGGTCGTGAACATCGGCGCCGACACGGAAGCTGACGTGCTCGGTTACGAAGAACTCGTGTCGGAGGCCGGCCCGGCGTATGCACCTGTCGATCTGCCCGAGGACACACCGTCCCTGATTCTCTACACGTCCGGAACGACGGGTACACCCAAGGGTGCGGTGCTGTCGCACTCGAACATGGTCGGACAGTCCATCACCTGTATCCGCGCGATGCGCTACGACCGCGGCGACGACATCGGGTTCCTCGCGTCCCCCGTGTTCCACGTGGCCGCGCTCGGTTCCGTCGCCCCGATGCTGATGCTGGGCGGTACCACGGTGATTCACCCGCTCAAGGCGTTCAACCCCACCGAGATGCTCGACGTGTGGGAGCAGGAGCGGATCACGACGGTGTTCCTCGTGCCGGTGCAGTGGCAGGCCGTCTGCGCCGACCCGACCGTCCGGGGTCGCGATCTCGCCCTGCGCGTCATCAGCTGGGGTGCGGCGCCCGCATCGGACACGGTGCTGCGCGCCATGGCGGACACGTTCCCGCGGGCGCTCATCGTCGCCGTGTTCGGGCAGACCGAGATGTCGCCGATCACCTGCGTCCTCGACGGGGACGACGCGATCCGCAAGCTGGGCTCGGTCGGCAAACCGATCCCGACGATCCAGACGCGCGTCGTCGACGACGACATGAACGACGTCGCACCCGGGACCGTCGGCGAAATCGTCTACCGCGGACCGACGATGATGCTCGAGTACTGGCAGAACCCGGCCGCCACGGCGGACGCATTCGCCGGTGGGTGGTTCCACTCCGGAGATCTGGTGCGGCAGGACGACGAAGGATTCGTCTACGTCGTCGACAGGAAGAAGGACATGATCATCTCCGGCGGCGAGAACATCTACTGCGCCGAGGTGGAGAACGTCCTGTTCGGACACCCGCGGATCCGGGAGGCCGCCGTGGTCGGCCGGCCCGATCCCAAGTGGACCGAGGTGCCCGTCGCCGTCGTCGCACTCGACGACGAGGGATCCGACCTGACCGTGGAAGAACTCGCGGCGTGGCTCGACGACAAGCTTGCCCGGTACAAGCACCCGAAAGACGTCGTGATCGTCGACGCACTGCCCCGCAACGCCAGCGGCAAGGTTGTCAAAGGCGAGCTCCGAAAGGCACACGGCGCAACCGGCGTCGCGGTCGTCTGACCCAGTATCGAACATCTCGAGGCCGGTCGCCGCTCTGCGGTGACCGGCAACGGGGGAGGACCGCGTGACATTCGAGTTGCCACCCGCCAAAGGGCCCGTGAGTCATTTCGCCAACGAAGTCGGCGCACTCATCGGATTCTCGATCGCGACTACGGTGGCCGCGGTGCGAGTTCTGGTGCGGCGCAAGCTGGCCTGGCGGGAACTGCTGGACCAGGCCTGGCGGATCGCGTCGGTCACGTCGGCGCCCGCCCTGCTGTTGATGATCCCCATCGGAGTCCTCATCGCGGTCACGATCGGTAGCCTCGCCGGTCAGCTCGGTGCCGAGGGGTACACCGGGGCGGTCGTGGGGTTCGTGATCGTCGGGCAGGCGTCCGCCCTGGTCTGCGCGCTGATGCTGGCCGGGGTCGGGGGGTCCGCGATCTGTGCCGACCTCGGCTCGCGCACGATCCGCGAAGAGGTCGAGGCCATGGAGGTCCTCGGGCTCAACGTGATCGAGCGGCTCGTGGTCCCGCGAGTGCTCGCGGCGGTGATCGTCGGCGTCGCACTGTGCGCGATGGTCACCGCCGTCGGAGTGTCGGCCTGCTTCCTCTTCCAGGTGGTCGTCCAGAACAGTTCGGCGGGAAGCTTTCTCACCGCATTGTCCCAGTACACGCGGTTGTCGGATTTCGTGGTCGCCCTCGTCAAATCGATGGCCTTCGCGGTGACGTCGGCGCTCGTCGCCAGTTTCAAGGGGCTGCACGCCAAGGGCGGGCCCAGCGGTGTCGCCGACGCCGTCAACGAGGCCGTGGTCCTGGCCTTCATCCTGGTCTTCATCGTCAACACTGTGCTCAGTCAGCTCTATTCCGTTCTCGTCGTCCCGGTAGGTGGTTACTGATGGTCGTGAGCACCAGATGGCCCGCCGTGCACTGGGTGCGGGCCCGGTCCCGCCAGCCCCTCGACCTGATGACGGGGCTGGGCCGGGAATTCACGTTCTACGGCAGCGTGATCGCCGGAGTTCCCCTCGCGATCGTGAAGTACTGGCGGCACATCATGCGTCAGATCGGCGACATCAGTTTCGGCGGTGCCACACTGCTCGCCGGCGGCGGAGCGATCGGCGTCGTCTTCGCGATGTCCGCCGTCGCCGCGACGCAGGTGGGCATCGAGGGGCTGCGCGGACTGGACCTGCTCGGCATGGGATCCCTGTCCGGACTTCTGTCAGCGATCCTCAACACCCGCGAACTGGCGCCCGTGATCGCCAGCATCGCGCTCGCGGCGAAGGTCGGAACCGGGTTCACCGCCCAGCTCGGAGCCATGCGCATCTCGGAGGAGATCAGCGCGCTGGACGCGATGGCGATCCGGTCGCTGCCGTTCCTCGCGAGCACACGACTCGTCTCGTGCCTGATCTGTGTGGTCCCGTTGTACGTCGTCGGCCTGCTGTCGTCGTACCTGGCTTCGCGGCTGGTGATCGTCACGTTCGGCGGGCAGTCGGCCGGAACCTACGACTACTACTTCCATCTCATGCTCACACCCACCGACGTCGTGTACTCGTTCGTCAAGGCTGTCGTGTTCGCGACGATCATCGCGCTCGTCCACTGCTCGTACGGGTACCACGCGTACGGCGGCCCGGAGGGCGTCGGCCGTGCGGCCGGACGCGCCTTGCGTACCAGCATCCTCGCCATCGGCATCGTCGACCTGCTGCTGACGCTCTCGCTGTGGGGCCTCGTCCCGTCCGCCCCCGCCCTGGGGTTGCCGTGATGCGCGGCCGCCCGGGGGGACCGGGCAACGGCGCACTCGCCGTGCGGGGGGTGATCGGAGTGGCCGTCCTGATCCTGGGATCGGCATTGCTGGTCGGTTTCGGCACCGGTGCGATCGTCACCGATCCGGTGGTGACAGCGACGCTTCCGGCCGACGCCGGTGCAGTGAAGTCGCACACCACGGTGTCCTACAAGGGGGCGACCGTGGGGACGGTGTCGAGTGTCGACCCCGGAATGAACGAGACGGGTATGGACATCAGTCTCCGCCCGGAACAGATGCGTCACATCCCGGCGTCCGTCCAGGTGCGGGTCGTGCCCCGCACGCTGTTCGGCGACCAGACCGTCGAGCTGGTGTCGACCGCCGGAACCGGCGGCGCCCGACTCGAGGCCGGCGCGCGGCTGCAACCCGACACCTCGGCCGAGACCGTGCAGATGTACGACCTGTACTCGAAGGTCTACGACATGCTGTCGCGGGTGAAGCCCGAGCAGATGCAGGCCGCACTCAGCGCGGTCGCAGACGCGTTGCGCGGCCGCGGTGAGCAGTTGGGGCACACCATCGACAGCCTCCACACGGTGGCGACGTCGACCGCGCCTCTCGTCGAGTCGGTCTCGGAGCGGGCGCCGCAGATCGCCCGGATCAGTGAGCAGCTGGCCGCGGCCGCACCGGACGTCCTCGCCACCATGGACGCGGCGGTGTCCCTGTCGAGCACTCTCGTCGAGAACACCGACAGCTTCACCGGTTTCCTCGCCGCATCACTCGTCGTGTCGAGGAACTCCGGCGACGTCCTGGAACAGAACGCGGACAACATGATCGCGGTGGCCCTGAACGTCTCGCCGACCCTGGGCACCATGGCCAGCAAGTCCGATCTGCTGCGGGCCACCCTCGACGAGGCAGGCCCGTTCGGCGAGGCCGGCGCCGCCGTCTTCTCCACCGGCAAGTTCGCGGTCCGCGTTGCCGCGGACCTGTCCAACCCGCGGCCCTACACGTCGGCCGACTGCCCGCGGTATCCCGGCGTGGACGGACCGAACTGCGGGGCAGGTGGCGGAGGATGAGCGTCCGGAACTCGGCAATCAAACTGGCGATCTTCGCCGTCCTCGGCATCCTCTCGGCAGTGCTCGTGGTGAACACTCTGCGGGTGCCGGTCGAGGGGCAGACCGTGACGTACAAGGCGTTGTTCACCGACGCCCAGGGGGTCACTTCCGGCAGCGACGTCACCATCGCCGGGGTGCGGGTGGGACGCGTCGATTCGATCGACATCGTCGACGGCGACGCCGGAAGTGCCACCGCCCTGGTGGACTTCGAGGTGCAGCGCGATCAGGAACTTCCCGCCGACACCACCGTCGCCATCCGGTACGGCGACCTGCTGGGGGTCCGGTATCTCGATCTCGCGGCCGGGCCGTCGGGCGAGGGCACTCTCGGGGAGGGCGACACGATCCCGCTCGACCGAACGTCGCCCGCACTCGATCTCACCAGTCTCTTCAACGGATTCAAGCCACTGTTCGACGCCATCGACCCGAAACAGGTCAACGCACTCGCCACCGAAGTCGTCGCCGTGTTCGACGGCAGGAAGACGAGCATGGAAACTCTGCTGCGCAGGGTGGCGGACGTCACCGGCAACCTGGCGAATCACGATCAGCTGATCGGTGATCTCATCCGAAACCTCGAGGTGGTGGTGGGAACGGCGGCGGCGCGGGGTCCCGAGCTGTCCCACCTCGTCGACAGCCTCACCCAGTTCACCGGAATGCTCGCCGAGAACAACGAGGTGCTCATGGACACCCTCGATCAGAGTGCGGCGGTGAGCCGCTCGGCGCTGCAGATCGTGGACGGCCGCGTCCCGGAGCTCAGCCGCACCGTGGAACAGCTCGATTCGCTGACGGGGTCGATGCTGGGCGCCAACCCGGAATTCGATCACCTGATGGTGGCAATGCCGGAGTTCTTCTCGTCCGTCGACCGCTCGGGCTCGTACGGCTCGTGGCTCAACATCTACCTGTGCACCTTCATCGTCAACGTCGACGGTCGCGAAGGCGTCCTCGGTCCCGACCTGCATTCGAGGTACTGCCAATGAGTGTCACCGAGAAGGTGCGCGACGTCTGGGACTCGCTGGCCGGAAATCAGCGAGTGCGGCCCGTCAACCCGCTGATCGTCGGTATCGCCGGAATCCTCGCGGCAACGCTGGCGCTGGCGCTGGTTCTGGTGATCCCGCGGGTGAGCTTCGCCGTGCGGACCGACGGTTACACGGCCGAACTCGCGAACGCTGCGGGCCTGACCGATTCGGACTACGTGTACGTGGCGGGTGTCCCCGCCGGCCGGGTGACCGCAGTGGACCTGGCGGGCGATCACGTGGTCGTGCACTTCCGGCTCGACGGTGAACGTGACCTCGGATCGACGACGTCCGCGGGAGTGAAGCTGTCGACCATCCTCGGCAAGCGATATCTGGACGTGGCGCCGTCGGGGCCGGGAGACCTGGGGGACGACGGGGTGATTCCACTCCGCCGCACCAGCGTTCCGTACTCGCTCGACGACATCGGGTCGTCCGCGATCGAGACGGCGGACGAACTCGACCTCGGGGGACTGCAGAAGATGCTCGCCGTCGTGACGGAGACATTGCCGCAGGACGCGAATCTCAACCGGGAGGCATTGGCGGGTGTGAGTGCGGCGTCCGCGATCCTGGCGAAGAACGCCGATCAGGTCACGCAACTGCTCGACAGCTCGCGGACCCTCACGGACGTGCTGGTCGGTCAGCAGGATCAGCTCACCACCCTGCTCGGTAACGCGGACGTCGTGATGAACACACTCGCCACCCGGCGTGCGGCCATCCGCCAGATGGTCGACGATCTCCAGGCGCTCGTCGCGCAGGCATCCCAATTCCTGGGCGAGAACACCGCCGAGCTGGATTCACTGCTCGCGAACGCGAGACAGGTGACGGACCGGCTGCAGGCGAACCTCGCGAACCTCGACGCGCTCCTGACCACGGGTGCACCGGCCGCGAGGGCACTCGTGAACGCGACCGGGACCGGCGACTGGGCCGACGTCTCGGCGCCGTCGGCCGTGATCGCCGACAACCTGCTCTGCGTCGTCGGGCTGATCACGGGGTGCTCGTGAACGCGGGCACCGCGCGCAGGGCCGCCGGGATCGGCGGCGTGCTCGCCCTCGTGGTAGCGATCGTCGTGGCCGGCTGGCTGCTGATCTTCCGTACGTCGTCCACCGTCGTGCATTCCGAATTCGCCTACGTCAACGGCGTGTTCCCCGGCACCAAGGTCTCGGTGCTCGGGGTTCCGGTCGGCACCGTCGAGGCGGTCGAGCCGAGAGGCGCGACCGTGATGGTCACGATGTCCGTCGCGTCGGACGTCGTGCTGCCCGCGGACGCGAACGCGTACGTGCTGGTGACGTCCGCGATCGGTGAGCGCTTCGTCGAACTCGGTCCCGCGTACACCGGCGGCCCGGTGTTCGAGAGTGGGCAGACCATTCCACCCGAACGCAGTCATTCGCCCATCACCTGGGACCAGCTGATGGACAGCGTCGACACCGTCGTCAAGGCGCTCGGCCCGGACGGAGGCGACGCCGGCGCCGCGATCTCCGCTGCCGCCGCGTCCACGGACGGCCTCGGTCCCGCGATGAACGACGCCATCCGCACACTGTCGCAGGCGAGTTCGGTGGTCGCAGGCAACAGCGCGGACGTCGGCGCGCTCGTCGACAACCTCGAGGTACTCGTGAACACGATCTCTTCGCGTCAGGCGCAGGTCGATTCACTGGCCGGTTCGCTCACCGAGATCGGGGACGAGTTCACCGGCCAGCAGTTCGCGATCGGCGACACGGTGAACCAGTTGTCCGCGCTCCTGAACCAGATCGACCAACTCGTGTCCGCCAGGGGCGGCGACGTCGCCGCCGGCATCGACAACCTCGCGGGCGTGAGCGAGGTGCTGCAGCGGCACGACACCGACCTCGCCGAGATCATGGACCTGGTGCCCTTGCTGATCGACAACATCCAGCGTGCGGTCACTCCGGACCAGCGTGCCCGCATCCGACTGAACATCTCCACGAACCTGGCGCAGGCCGAGCCGACGTCCCCGCTCTGCGCGGTAGTCGATCCGATCCTCTGCCGCGGAGCGGGAATCACCAACCCGATTCAGTTTCCGCCCAGCATGTCCGACCCGTTCGGGCTGCGCGAACTCATGGTCGGAGGACGATGACGATCCGGACGACAACGAAATCGCTGACGGCGGCGCTGATCGTCGGTGTGACGCTGCCCGCCGCAGGGTGTTCGCTGAGCCTGCAGGATCTGTCGGTGGGCCGTTCGCCGGACGGTCCGTCGTATCAGATCTCCGCGCAGTTCGACGGAGTCGACCGCGTCGTCCCCGGCGCCGAGGTCCGGGTGGGCCAGGAAGTGGTGGGCCGCGTCTCGGACGTGTCGACCCGGGACTTCGCCGCTCACATCGAGATGCGGATCCGCGACGACGTCCCGATACCGCGGGATGCGACGGCCCGGATCGAATTGCCCACGGCCCTCGGCAATCCCTTCGTCCGGCTCGACGTCGGGGACGCGGCGGGCGCGCCGATGAGCGAGGGCGACACCATCCCACTGGATCGGACGTCGCGCGGTCCCGACATCGAGAGCGGCCTGGCCGCGCTGGCCACCGTGCTGAACGGCAGCGGCATCGACCAGATGCACGCCATCATGAACGAATTGACCGTCGCCTTCACGGGCCGCTCGGACAAGGTCCGGGAACTGGTGGACATGCTGAACGACACGTTGGGGGTCGTCGACGACCATCGGGACGAACTCGACCGGGCGATGGTGGCGTCCAATGCCTTCGCGGCGGAACTCGCTGCCGGGCAACCGATCCTCGACCGGGCGATGACCGGCCTGGCGCCCGCGGTGGATCTCCTGGTGTCGCAACGAGATCAGATCGTCGCGCTGATGGGGGAGGCGTCCCGTCTCAGCCGCGAGGCACAGCACGTCCTCGGAAGCGCCGGATCCGAACTGTCGGCCGAGATCAGCGACGCGGGGGCCGTGCTCGCGGCGCTCGACGGGTTCGAGTCACAACTCGCGCCGACATTGAATTCGGTGGCCACGTTCCTGGGTGGATTCGCCGCGGCCACACCCGGCGATTACACGACGTTCGACGGAACGTTCGACGTCACCGCGGTCATCGCCAAGCTGCTCACCGGATCAGCTCCGCTCGAGGTGCCGGAAGCCCGCACGCTGCCCGAGGTACTCGGCGGAGGCGTCCGATGATGACACGTCACGTGGTGGCGCAGCTGGTCCTGTTCCTCGTGATCTCGATCGCCGCGATTCTGTTCGGGCTGCGGTACGTCGCCGGCCCGGACACGTTCGGAACTCCCATTCACCTGAGTGCCCGACTCGACCACGCCGCGGGCCTCGCCCAGGGAGCGTCCGTCAACTATCGCGGCGTCGGAGTGGGCACGATCAGCTCCGTCGACGTGAACCCCGAAGGGACGGGCGTCGTCCTCGGCATCGAACTGCATCCAGGCACGCAGGTGCCGGCTGGTTCGACCGCGAAGATCACCACCGAGAACGCGATCGGCATCCAGGCGCTCGACATCATGCCCGACGGCGCGGAACCGCCGTACCTCGCGGACGGAGACGTCGTCGAGGTTCCGCAGGAGGGAATCCCGCGCTCGCTCGATGCGACCCTCGTCGAGACCACGGACCTCGTGAACTCGATGGACGTCACCGCTCTGTCCTCGCTGGCCGACACGTTCGGCACCGCCTTCGGGGGCACGGGACCGGACCTGCAGAACCTGCTCGACGGTTCCGCCGAGATCGCCCGGACACTCGAAACACGCACCGACGCACTGTCGACCATCGTGAACAACGGCATGCCGCTCCTGGACACGGCGGACGGCCTCACCGCGGCTCTGCCGGAATCGGCGAGCACTGCGCGGAACGTCCTCGAGCAATTGCGGGCCCACGACTCCGCCCTCGTCGACCTGCTCGGACGCTCGCCGCAGACGATGGCGAGCCTGGACGCGTTGCTGTCGGGAAATCGGGACTCACTGGGCGCGCTGATGGCGAATCTGGTTCTCCCCACCCGGATCGTCGGTGACCGCACACCCTCCCTCGACTACGGCCTGACGATCATGCCTGGCGCGCTGCCGAAGATCGCGTCGATCGAGAAGGGCGGACTCGCCGATCTCCTCCTGGTCGGAACGCAGGGACCGATGTGCGTGTACGACGCCCCTCGCCGTCTGGTGACCGACGCGGAACCGAGTCAGCCCGCCCTGGACTGGACGTGCCAGTCGCAGCAGTACCTGGAGCAGCGGGGTGCCGTGAACGTTCCACGACCGGACGACCTGGGTCAGGAGAACGCGACGAGGAACGGCGGCGTCTACGGACCACCGGCTGCGGACGATCCGCTGGTGATCGAGCCGCCACTCACGGGGCACACCCCGCGCTAGGTCCGTGCACGAGCCGAGGAGAGAACATCGATGAGTAAACCGACGGCTGCGGCGGCGGGCGGCGTCGACACGGCCGGCCGAATCAGGAGGCTCACCCAGGCCGCACTCAATGCCGACGTCACGATCGGCCGCGTCGATGGCGTGGCACACGAGATCGGGACGTCGCTCGACGAATTCACCCGTGTGCTGGGCAGGTTCGACGCGTTGCTGGACAAGTTCGCCGACGGGCTCGACACCTTCGCAGGCACGGTCCGGTCGGTGGACGGCGTCGTCGGGTCGCTGGCGACCACCGAACAGGACCTCGACGAGCTACTGCAGCGCGTCGGCCGGATCGTCGAGACGGTCGACTGGCTGCTGACCCCCGCGACGGCGGCGCGTCACCGGTTGGCCGGCATCAGATTCTTCTGACGTCCGGGGAGGCGAGTGGGCTACGCCGGGTTTCCCGCGGCCCTGCGATAGCCGCGCACCGCGGGGTAGGTGAAGATCAGCAGCCCGGCGACCGACCACGCGATGGTCTTGAGCAGAGGTTCCGCGACGGGTCCGCCCATCGACAGTCCCTTCATCGCGTCGATCGCGCACGACATCGGCTGGTTCTCCACGAACGGCTGAAGCCAGGTGGGGTAGGCGCCGGTGGGTACGAAACCCGAGTTGAAGAACAGCAGGAGGGTGCACAGCAGGGAGAGGATTTCGACGAGCGGCGCCTTCGCCGCGTTGACGGCGAGGGCGGTCACCATCGTCGCGAAACTCACCCCGAACAGCAGCGGCAGGAGCATCAAGGCGATACCGGCGAGAATGCCCTGATCGAACCGGAACCCGATGGCGAAACCGACGGCGATGATCAGCACTGTGGTGAGCATGATCCGCACGGATTCGGCCATGAGTCGGCTGAGCAGGCCCGACGCGCGGTGGACGGGCAGCACCCAGAACCGGCTCAGGAGCCCGTCCGCCCATTCCTTCTTCAGCGACAGACCGCCGGCGATGGAACCGAACATCGCGCCGACGAGCGTGATCATCGGAACGGTCCCGAAGACGCTGTTGACCCCGGTTGCCTTGGTGATCGAGATTCCGAGCACCGCCCAGAACATCAGCAACATCAACGACGGGTACACGATCGCCTGAAGCATGGTGTACGGGTCGCGCGCCCAGCGGAGCAGCAGTCGTCTGGTCTGCAGCAGGCTGTGGGAGAAGAGTGCGGCAAGGGAATTCTCCGGGTGGGGCTCGAGCACCTCGGGGAATGTCACCGTCGCCGGTGTGTCGGATCGGTACTCGGTGGTCATCCGCGCCTCACATTCGACCAGATCGACAACGGAATGAAGACCAGCGCCAGCCCTCCGCACCACAACAGGGTGGGTGTCAGCTGGTGGAACGTGATCGTGCCTTCCGTCATGGCACGCATGGACGAGGAAAACTGCGAGATGGGCTGATTTCGCACGAAACCCTGCGCCCACTCCGGGAACTGCGACACCGGAACGAATCCGGACGAGAACATGCCGAGGATCAGCTGGGGGAGCGTCAGCGCCTGACTGGTGACCTCGGGGCTCCGGGTCAGGGTGCCGAGGGCGTCGGCGCCCGTCGTGAGCGTGAACCCGATCAGCATCGCCAGCCCGCAGAACGCCGCGGTCAGCCCGAAGCCGCCGTCGAACCGGAAGCCGATCGCGTATCCGTAGCCGATCGCGGCGACGAGTGAGATCGTCGAATGTACGAGGGAGGCCGTCATGCGCGCGGCCAGTGGGACCGCCGCCCCGACCGGCATCGTCTGGAACCGCGAATTCATGCCGTTCGACGCTTCGGTGGCCGCGCGGTGCGCCGCCGAGATCGCGGTGAAGGCCATGGCCTGCAGGACGATGATCGGCATGACGAATTGCGCGTAGTCGATGCCCTGGAACTTCATCACCAGACGCAGTGGCAGATAGAAACCGACAGTGAAGATCAGCGGGGCGAACACCGCGATGAAGAATTGACCGAACACCCACATCGTGTGCAGGTTCCGCTGGGACAGGGCAATCCACTGCTGGACGATCGACGGTTGCGGCCGCCGGTGCCTGCCTTCGAGGGCACTCTCGAATCCGAGCTGGGCGGGCGCCGTCACGACGGCAGGCTCTCGTCGACGCGGACGTGACCGGTGAGGGAGAGGAAGACGTCGTCGAGGGACGGGCGCCGCAGGGCGATGTCGGCGAGCGTGACCCCGGCGAGGTCGAGGCGGCGCAGAACCTCGGCGAGGGTCTGGGCGCCGTGTTCGGCGGGAATCGACAACCGGTCGGTGCCTTCTTCGATGACCCGGCCGGGTGGGCACAGGCTCGCGAGGATCTCCCGGACGCGCGGCAGGTCGTCGAGACTCACCGGGACGACCTCGCAGTAGCTTCCGCCGGTCCGGGCCTTCAGTTCGTCGGCCGTACCCTCGGCGATCACGGTGCCCTTGTCGATGACGACGATGTTGTCGCTCAGCAGGTCGGCCTCTTCGAGGTACTGCGTGGTCAGCAGGATCGTGATGCCCTGCTCCTTCAGCGCGGACACGAGGGACCACACGCCCTGGCGGCTGCGGGGGTCGAGACCGGTGGTGGGCTCGTCGAGGAACACCACCTCGGGGCGGATCACCAGGCCACAGGCGATGTCGACGCGCCGGCGCATGCCGCCGGAGTACCCGGACACCTTCCGGTCGCCCGCCTCGAGCAGATCGAACTGGGTCAGTAGGTCCTGCGCGCGCGACTTCGCGGACGCCTTGGGCAGGCCCATCAGGCGGCCGAAGAGCACCAGATTCTCGCGACCGGTCAGCGACTCGTCGAGGGCGGCGTACTGGCCCGTCATCATGATGCTGCGACGGACGTTCGCCGACTCCTCGACGACGTCGTGTCCCGCGACGAATGCGCGGCCCGCATCGGGTCGCAGCAGAGTGGACAGCACGTTGACGGTGGTGGTCTTCCCTGCGCCGTTGGGGCCCAGGATGCCCAGGACCGTGCCGCGGGGCACCTCGAAGCTCACACCCCGCAACGCTGCTACGTCACCGAAGGATTTCTCGATTCCCTCGACAAGAACGGCGGTGTCAGCTGCTGGCATGTCCCGAGTATGTCACGCGAAGAGGGTGATCAAGGCAGACCGGGGAACACCTTCGCGCCCGGGGAACGGGAGCGGAAATCTTCTGTAACGCGTAAAGACAGGTACGCGATAAATGCCGGACGTCTGTACCACTTCGGCCCCGGCGACCACGGTGGAAACCGGTCCGTCCGGCCGGAAGGTCGTGCTGTGCCGCGGCGTTCCGGCTCCGGGGAAGTGCCACACGGCAATTCGGGTCACCGCCGATGACGCCGGAACGAATGTGAGCTTCGACATGCGCCTTTCGCGTTCTACCGCGGCGTGACCCACGTCGTGATGTCGGCGTGAACCACCTCTACCCCCTGCCCGTCGAAGATGCGTACCGGCACGACGACGTCGGTGCCCGCGGTGATCGCGGTGAAGTCCGGCAGCTCCGGCAGTTCCGCTACGGCGCGCAGCGTTCCGTTCGCCTTGGCGAGGTAGTCGACCGTCATCGACTTCGGGATCCACCGGTGGGTCGAGGGCACGGTCGCCTCGGACAGCATGCCCATCGCGGCCTCGGCGAGGTTGCACGCCGCGATCGCGTGGAACGTGCCCAGGTGGTTGCGGACGCCCCACCACTTCGGGGCGCGGACCTCGCAGCGGCCGGGCTGCATCTCGACGACGCGGGGGAGCACCGAGCCGAAGTAGGGGACACGGAGACACATGCCGACGGAGAAGAGGGCGTGTCCGAGCGCGTTGTCGGGGAGCTTCTGCCACGCGGTGTACGTGGGACTCGAGGTCGTCATCCCCATATCTTACTTCAGAGTAAGTTCAGGTACTCGCGGGTGGGATCGACCCCGGTTTGTAGTCTCCCGCCCGGTACGGCATACTGGTCGGGTTGCCTTGTCTGGGACGCGATCGTTTGCGGCCCGAAACAGGTGGGGTGAAACGTCGCGGTGTAGATCAAATGACCTGCTCGCGGCCACATGCAAGACGGAAGCAGTACCTACTGGCACTCGAATTCGAGTGCATCCGGTGCGCGTTCCCGGCCCGAAAAGCTGAAAAGTTCCGGGTCGGAGAATGAGTGGGAGGGCGACACGCCCGACCGCGTGTACCGGAGAACCATGACAGATGAACAGCGGCAGCGGATCGGGTGTGTCCCGGTCGCCTAGCGTTCGGACAGTTGCGGCCCAGGTAAGGGACTGTGCAGACGAGGTAGTTCGGCCCGACTCGGGTGGGACTACGAAACGCGGCAAGAAAAGGACACTAAGCGTGGCGGGACAGAAGATCCGCATCAGGCTCAAGGCCTACGACCATGAGGCGATCGACGCGTCAGCGCGCAAGATCGTCGAGACGGTGACCCGTACCGGGGCCCGCGTCGTTGGACCCGTGCCGTTGCCGACCGAAAAGAACGTGTACTGCGTCATCCGCTCGCCGCACAAGTACAAGGACTCGCGCGAGCACTTCGAGATGCGTACTCACAAGCGGCTTATCGACATCCTCGACCCGACGCCCAAGACGGTTGACGCGCTCATGCGCATCGACCTTCCGGCCAGCGTCGACGTCAACATTCAGTGAGCGCGGCGGAGACAAAAACAATGACTGATACCAAGATCAAGGGAATCCTGGGCACCAAGCTCGGCATGACCCAGGTCTTCGACGAGAACAACCGGGTCGTTCCGGTCACCGTCGTGAAGGCCGGACCGAACGTCGTGACCCAGATTCGTACCGAAGAGCGTGACGGCTACAGCGCCGTGCAGCTCGCGTTCGGCGCCATCGACCCGCGCAAGGTGAACAAGCCGACTTCCGGCCAGTTCACCAAGGCCGGCGTCACCCCGCGCCGCCACGTTGTGGAGCTCCGCGTTGCCGACACCTCGGAGTACGAGGTCGGCCAGGAACTTACCGCCGAGGTCTTCGAGGACGGCGCCTACGTCGACGTCACCGGAACCAGCAAGGGTAAGGGCTTCGCCGGAACCATGAAGCGCCACGGCTTCGCCGGTCAGGGTGCATCGCACGGTGCGCAGGCCGTTCACCGTCGCCCCGGTTCCATCGGTGGTTGCGCCACTCCGGGCCGCGTGTTCAAGGGCATGCGCATGTCCGGCCGCATGGGTAGCGACCGCATCACGACGCAGAACCTCTCCGTTCACAAGGTGGACGCCGAGAACGGCCTGCTGCTGATCAAGGGTGCGATCCCCGGCCGCAAGGGTGGCCTCGTGATCGTCAAGAGTGCAGTGAAGGGTGGTGCACGAGCATGACCAGCACCGAGACATCGACGACCAAGCTGACGCTGGACGTCAAGGTCGCCGGCGGCAAGACCAACGGCACCGTCGACCTCCCCGCGGAGATCTTCGACGCGCCTGCCAACATCGCGCTTCTCCACCAGGTTGTCGTCGCGCAGCTCGCTGCTGCACGTCAGGGCACCCACGCCACCAAGACCCGCGGCGAGGTTCGCGGCGGTGGCAAGAAGCCGTACCGCCAGAAGGGCACCGGCCGCGCTCGTCAGGGCTCGACCCGTGCACCGCAGTTCGCCGGTGGTGGCACCGTCCACGGCCCGCAGCCGCGCGACTACAGCCAGCGGACCCCCAAGAAGATGAAGGCCGCCGCCCTGCGCGGAGCCCTCTCCGACCGGGCCCGCAACGAGCGCATCCACGTGATCACCGAACTGGTTGCCGGTCAGACTCCGTCCACGAAGTCTGCCCGCACCTTCCTCGGCGAGATCTCGGACCGCAAGAAGGTCCTGCTCGTCGTCGGACGCGAGGACATCGCGGCCTGGAAGAGCGTGCAGAACCTGGACGGCGTGCACCCCATTGCACCGGACCAGCTCAACACCTACGACGTGCTCAACAGCGATGACGTCGTGTTCAGCGTCGAGGCGCTCAACGCGTTCATCCACGGGCCCGCCGAGACCGCCCAGGAAGAGAACAAGGAGGAGGGCAAGTGAGCACCATCGCCGATCCCCGCGACATCCTGCTCGCCCCGGTCATCTCCGAGAAGTCCTACGGACTGATCGAGGAAGGCACCTACACCTTCCTGGTGCACCCGGACTCGAACAAGACGCAGATCAAGATTGCCGTCGAGAAGATCTTCGGCGTCACCGTGACCAGCGTCAACACCGCCAACCGTCAGGGCAAGCGCAAGCGGACCCGGTTCGGTTACGGCAAGCGCAAGGACACCAAGCGCGCGCTCGTGACCCTCTCGGCCGACAGCAAGCCCATCGAGATCTTCGGAGGACCGGTCGCGTAAGCGCCCGGGACTTGACGAGACATAGAGGACGAGAAGACTCATGGCAATCCGTAAGTACAAGCCGACTACCCCGGGCCGTCGTGGCTCGAGCGTCTCGGACTTCGCCGAGATCACTCGGTCGACCCCCGAGAAGTCGCTGGTTCGCCCGCTCCACGGACGCGGTGGACGTAACGCACACGGTCGTATCACCACCCGGCACAAGGGTGGCGGACACAAGCGCGCCTACCGGCTGATCGATTTCCGTCGCAACGACAAGGACGGCGTGCCGGCCAAGGTCGCTCACATCGAGTACGACCCCAACCGCACCGCGCGTATCGCCCTGCTGCACTACGCGGACGGCGAGAAGCGCTACATCATCGCCCCCAAGGGCCTGGTCCAGGGTGCTCCGGTCGAGTCCGGCGCAGGCGCCGACATCAAGCCCGGCAACAACCTGCCCCTGCGCAACATCCCGACGGGTACCACCATCCACGCGGTGGAACTCCGCCCGGGTGGCGGCGCCAAGATGGCCCGCTCGGCCGGATCCAGCATCCAGCTGCTCGGTAAGGAAGGCACCTACGCCACGCTGCGTATGCCGTCCGGCGAAATCCGTCGTGTCGACGTTCGCTGCCGCGCCTCGATCGGTGAGGTCGGCAACGCCGAACAGTCGAACATCAACTGGGGCAAGGCCGGCCGTATGCGCTGGAAGGGCAAGCGCCCGACCGTCCGTGGTGTCGTGATGAACCCGGTCGACCACCCGCACGGTGGTGGTGAGGGTAAGACCTCCGGTGGTCGCCACCCGGTCAGCCCGTGGGGCAAGCCCGAGGGCCGCACCCGCAAGAACAAGGCGAGCGACAAGCTCATTGTCCGTCGTCGCCGTACCGGCAAGAACAAGCGCTAGGAGGGAGTGAAGGATGCCACGCAGCCTCAAGAAGGGCCCGTTCGTCGATGACCACCTCCTCGCGAAGGTGGACGTGCAGAACGAAAAGGGAACCAAGCAGGTCATCAAGACCTGGTCCCGTCGTTCCACGATCATCCCGGACTTCATCGGCCACACGTTTGCGGTTCACGACGGCCGCAAGCACGTCCCCGTGTTCGTTTCCGACTCGATGGTCGGACACAAGCTCGGAGAGTTTGCACCGACCCGCACGTTCAAGGGTCACATCAAGGATGATCGGAAGGCGAAGAGGCGATGAGCAACACCGAAACCGCCAACCCGACCGCCAAGGCAGTAGCGCGCCACGTGCGCGTCACGCCGATGAAGGCGCGTCGTGTTGTGGACCTGGTCCGCGGGCGTTCGGTTGAAGACGCCCTGAACATCCTGAAGTTCGCGCCGCAGGCAGCGAGCGAGCCGGTCGCCAAGGTGATCGCCTCCGCAGCAGCCAACGCCGAGAACAACCTCGACCTCGACCCGAGCACGCTTGTCGTCGCCACGGCGTTCGTGGACGAGGGCGCGACCCTCAAGCGGTTCCAGCCGCGTGCACAGGGACGTGCGTTCCGTATCCGCAAGCGCACCAGTCACATCACCGTGATCGTGGAGAGCCTGCCGAAGACCGGAACATCGACCCGTAATCGCCGGAAGGGAAGTGCTCAGTAGTGGGCCAGAAAATCAACCCGCACGGCTTCCGCCTCGGCATCACCACCGACTGGAAGTCTCGCTGGTACGCAGACAAGCAGTACGCGGAATACGTCAAGGAAGACGTCGCGATCCGTAAGCTCCTCGCCACCGGCATGGAGCGCGCGGGCATCGCGAAGGTCGAGATCGAGCGCACCCGTGACCGTGTGCGTGTGGACATCCACACCGCGCGCCCGGGCATCGTCATCGGCCGCCGCGGCGCCGAAGCCGATCGCATCCGTTCCGAGCTCGAGAAGCTGACCGGCAAGCAGGTCCAGCTGAACATCCTCGAGGTCAAGAACGCCGAGGCCGAGGCTCAGCTCGTCGCACAGGGTGTGGCCGAGCAGCTCTCGAACCGTGTCGCCTTCCGTCGCGCCATGCGCAAGGCCATCCAGTCGGCCATGCGTCAGCCCAACGTCAAGGGAATCCGGGTTCAGTGCTCCGGTCGTCTCGGCGGCGCCGAGATGTCCCGGTCGGAGTTCTACCGCGAAGGCCGTGTGCCGCTGCACACGCTTCGTGCGGACATCGACTACGGCCTCTACGAGGCCAAGACCACCTTCGGCCGCATCGGCGTGAAGGTCTGGATCTACAAGGGCGACATCGTCGGTGGCAAGCGTGAGCTCGCCGCCAACGTGGCTGCTCCCGCAGGCGACCGCCCGCGCCGTGAGCGTCCGAGCCGTCCCCGTCGTTCCGGTGCCACCGGCACCACCGCGACCAGCACCGAAGCCGGCCGCGCAGCGACCGCCACTGCCGATGCACCCGCTACGACTGAACAGAAGGAGGGCTGACGCATGTTGATCCCACGGCGGGTCAAGCACCGCAAGCAGCACCATCCGAGCCGTTCGGGTGCCGCCAAGGGTGGAACCCAGGTGACCTTCGGTGACTACGGCATCCAGGCTCTCGAGCCGGCCTACATCACCAACCGGCAGATCGAGTCCGCTCGTATCGCCATGACCCGGCACATCAAGCGTGGCGGCAAGATCTGGATCAACATCTTCCCGGATCGCCCCCTCACCAAGAAGCCGGCCGAAACCCGCATGGGTTCCGGTAAGGGTTCGCCCGAGTGGTGGATCGCGAACGTCAAGCCCGGTCGCGTGATGTTCGAGATGAGCTACCCCAATGAGGAGATCGCTCGTGAGGCCCTGCGCCGCGCGATGCACAAGCTCCCGTGCAAGTGCCGGATCGTGACAAGGGAGGAGCAGTTCTGATGGCTACTGGAACCCCAGCCGCAGAGCTCCGCGAGCTCACTGAAGAAGAGCTGGTCACCCGGCTTCGTGAGTCGAAGGAAGAGCTGTTCAACCTTCGTTTCCAGATGGCCACGGGCCAGATGGACAACAACCGTCGACTTCGTACCGTTCGTCACGAGATCGCGCGTATCTACACCGTTCTGCGTGAGCGTGAGCTCGGGCTGGCCGTTGGTCCGGACGCAGGTGACGCGGCATGAGTGAGGAAAAAGCAGTGAGCACTGAAGAGCGCGGCAGCCGCAAGGTCCGCACCGGATACGTCGTCTCCGACAAGATGGAGAAGACGATCGTGGTCGAGCTCGAAGACCGGGTCAAGCACCCGCTCTACGGCAAGATCATCCGGCGCACCAGCAAGGTGAAGGCGCACGACGAGAACGGCGTCGCAGGCATCGGTGACCGCGTGCAGCTGATGGAGACCCGTCCGCTGTCCGCGACCAAGCACTGGCGTCTCGTCGAGGTCCTCGAGAAGGCCAAGTAAGAACCGAATAATGTATCCAGTACGATGGTGGGGTTGCCTTGCGGCAGACGCACGGCAACCCCACCGTTGTGCCGCCCACCCGGGCGGCCCCTCTCGCAGGGCACGGGTACAGACCGCGCACGTCGGGTCGGAAATCTGCCGTGCAACAGTCCAGGTCAAGGAGAAGTAAGTGATTCAGCAGGAGTCGCGGCTGCGCGTCGCCGACAACACGGGTGCCAAGGAGATTCTCTGCATCCGCGTTCTCGGTGGTTCGTCTCGCCGCTACGCCGGGATCGGTGACATCATCGTCGCCACCGTCAAGGACGCCATCCCGGGTGGAAACATCAAGAAGGGCGAGGTCGTCAAGGCCGTCATCGTCCGTACCACCAAGGAACGTCGCCGTCCGGACGGGTCGTACATCAAGTTCGACGAGAACGCCGCCGTCCTCATCAAGCCGGACAACGATCCCCGTGGCACCCGCATCTTCGGCCCCGTCGGCCGCGAGCTGCGTGAGAAGAAGTTCATGAAGATCGTCTCGCTCGCCCCGGAGGTGCTGTGATGAAGGTGCACAAGGGTGACACCGTGCTGGTCATCGCCGGCAAGGACAAGGGCGCGAAGGGCAAGGTCATCCAGGCCTACCCCGCGACCAACAAGGTCCTCGTCGAAGGCGTGAACCGCATCAAGAAGCACACCGCGGTTTCCGCGAACGAGCGCGGAGCTTCCTCCGGCGGCATCGTCACGCAGGAAGCCCCGATCCACGTTTCCAACGTCGCGGTCGTCGACTCGGACGGCAACCCCACTCGCGTGGGCTACCGGACCGACGAAGAGTCCGGCAAGCGCGTTCGGATTTCCCGGAAGAACGGGAAGGACATCTGACATGACCTCCACTGAGAACAAGATCCAGCCGCGCCTGAAGACTCGCTACCGCGAGGAGATCAAGGCTGCGCTGAACACCGAGTTCGACTACGCCAACGTGATGCAGATCCCCGGCGTCGTCAAGGTCGTCGTCAACATGGGTGTCGGTGACGCCGCGCGCGACGCCAAGCTGATCAACGGTGCCGTCAACGATCTCGCTCTGATCACCGGTCAGAAGCCCGAGATCCGCAAGGCACGCAAGTCCATCGCGCAGTTCAAGCTTCGCGAGGGAATGCCGATCGGTGCCCGCGTCACGCTGCGTGGCGACCGCATGTGGGAGTTCCTGGACCGTCTCGTGTCCGTCGCGCTTCCCCGCATCAGGGACTTCCGCGGCCTGTCGGGCAACCAGTTCGACGGCAACGGCAACTACACGTTCGGCCTGAACGAGCAGTCGATGTTCCACGAGATCGACGTGGACAAGATCGACCGCCCGCGCGGCATGGACATCACCGTGGTGACCACCGCGACCAACAACGAAGAAGGCCGTGCCCTGCTGAAGCACCTCGGCTTCCCGTTCAAGGAGAACTGAGCTAATGGCTAAGAAGGCATTGGTCAACAAGGCCAACAAGAAGCCCAAGTTCGCGGTGCGCGCCTACACCCGCTGCCAGCGCTGCGGCCGTCCGCACTCGGTGTTCCGCAAGTTCGGCCTGTGCCGAATCTGCGTCCGTGAGATGGCGCACGCCGGCGAACTGCCCGGCGTTCACAAGAGCTCCTGGTGAGCCGGTGACGCCGTCGCCCTCTCCGGCGGCGGCGTCACCCCACAGACTTCCGGTTCGTAACCTCGGACCGGGAAACGTAAGACCTACTTCGCGATAGGCCTGCGCCGGAAACGGCAGAGGGAACCGTTGTGAGAAAGGTAGAGGTCAACCTCATGACCATGACCGACCCCATCGCAGACTTCTTGACGCGTCTGCGCAACGCCAACACGGCGTACCACGATGAGGTGAAGTTGCCCCACTCGAAGATCAAGGCGAACATCGCCGAGATCCTCAAGCGCGAGGGTTACATCGCCGACTACCGCACCGAAGACGCCGAGGTGGGCAAGACCCTCATCGTCGACCTGAAGTACGGCCCGAGCCGTGAGCGCAGCCTTGCCGGCGTGCGTCGCGTCTCCAAGCCCGGTCTGCGTGTGTACGCGAAGTCCACCAACCTGCCCAAGGTTCTGGGCGGCCTCGGCGTGGCGATCATTTCCACGTCCACCGGCCTGCTCACCGATCGCCAGGCGGCCAATCAAGGAGTGGGCGGGGAAGTCCTCGCCTACGTCTGGTAAGGGAGGCCACCACAATGTCGCGTATTGGAAAGATTCCCGTCACCGTCCCCGGCGGCGTCGATGTCTCGATCGACGGCCAGGACGTCACGGTCAAGGGTCCCAAGGGCACGTTGGCCCTGACGATCTCCGAGCCGATTGCCATTGCGAAGAACGACGACGGCACGCTCAGCGTGACGCGTCCGGACGACGAGCGTCGCAGCCGCGCGCTGCACGGTCTGTCTCGCACCCTGGTGCAGAACCTCATCACCGGTGTCACCGACGGTTACACCACCAAGATGGAGATTCACGGCGTCGGTTACCGCGTCGCTCTCAAGGGCAAGGACCTCGAGTTCGCACTCGGCTACAGCCACCCGGTCCCGATCGAGGCTCCGGAAGGCATCACCTTCGCGGTCGAGTCGCCCACCAAGTTCTCGGTGTCGGGCATCGACAAGCAGAAGGTCGGGCAGATCTCGGCCAACATCCGTCGTCTCCGTCGTCCGGACCCGTACAAGGGCAAGGGCGTGCGTTACGAGGGTGAGCAGATCCGCCGCAAGGTCGGAAAGACGGGTAAGTGATATGAGCCAGACTGCAAACCAGAAAGCCAAGCGGATTCCGCTCGGCAAGGATGCGTCCACGAAGCGTCGCCTGTCGAAGGTGCGTCGTCACTTCCGTCTCCGCAAGAAGGTTTCCGGCACGCCCGAGCGTCCCCGCCTGGTCGTCAACCGGTCCTCGCGCCACATCCACGTCCAGCTCGTGGACGACCTCGCAGGCCACACCCTGGCCGCGGCGTCGACCACCGAGGCCGACGTGCGTGCAGCGGACGGCGACAAGAAGGCCCTCAGTGCGAAGGTCGGTCAGCTGATCGCCGAGCGTGCGAAGGCAGCCGGTGTCGAGGCCGTCGTGTTCGACCACGGTGGACACGGCTACCACGGTCGCATCGCGGCCCTTGCGGACGCAGCTCGCGAAGGCGGGTTGAAGTTCTGATGACCAAGACCGAGTACATGAACGGAAGGACAGCCTGATGCCGGGACGTCAGAGGCGTGACGGCGGAAGCGGACCCGCCGGACAGAATGGCCCCAACACGGGGGACAACCGCGGCGGCGGCGACCGTCGTGGTGGCGGTCGCGACGATCGTCGCGGCGGACAGTCGGCCGAGAAGTCGAACCACATCGAGCGCGTCGTCACGATCAACCGCGTGTCGAAGGTCGTCAAGGGTGGTCGTCGCTTCAGCTTCACCGCTCTGGTGATCGTGGGCGACGGCAACGGACTGGTCGGCGTCGGCTACGGCAAGGCCAAGGAAGTTCCTGCGGCCATCCAGAAGGGCGTCGAGGAGGCTCGCAAGAGCTTCTTCCGCGTTCCGATGATCGGCAGCACCATCACGCACCCGGTTCAGGGTGAGGCCGCAGCGGGCGTCGTCATGCTGCGTCCGGCAAGCCCCGGTACCGGTGTCATCGCCGGTGGCGCGGTGCGTGCCGTGCTGGAGTGCGCCGGTATCCACGACATCCTGTCGAAGTCGCTCGGTAGCGACAACGCCATCAATGTCGTGCATGCGACCGTTGCTGCGCTCAAGGGCCTGCAGCGTCCCGAGGAAGTTGCGGCTCGCCGCGGTCTCCCCCTCGAAGACGTGGCTCCCGCCGGCATGCTGCGTGCACGCGCACAGGCTGGGAGCGTGAAGTAATGGCCGAACTCAAGGTCACTCAGATCAAGAGCACCATCGGTACCAAGCAGAACCAGAAGAACTCTCTGCGCACGCTGGGCCTGAAGGGCATCCGTCAGACTGTTGTTCGCGAGGACAATGCGCAGAACCGCGGTCTGATCAACGTGGTGCGCCACCTCGTCACAGTTGAGGAGGTCTAACCATGACCATCAAACTGCATCACCTGCGCCCCGCACCCGGAGCCAAGTCCGACAAGATTCGTGTCGGTCGTGGTGAAGGCGGCAAGCGCGGCAAGACCGCCGGTCGCGGCACGAAGGGCACCAAGGCCCGCAAGAACGTGCCCGCAGCCTTCGAGGGTGGACAGATGCCGCTGCACATGCGTCTGCCCAAGCTCAAGGGTTTCACCAACCCGTTCCGCACCGAGTACCAGGTCGTCAACGTCGGCGACATCGCCCGTCTGTTCCCCGAGGGTGGACAGGTCACGGTCGAGGACCTCGTTGCCAAGGGTGCCGTTCGCAAGAACCAGCTCGTCAAGGTTCTCGGCGACGGCGACCTGACTGTCGCCGTCCAGGTGACGGTCGACAAGTTCACCGGCTCCGCCAAGGAGAAGATCGCTGCTGCCGGTGGTACCGCCACCGAGCTGTGAGCTATCACCGCTAGCCAGTAGATGGCCGCAGTACAGCCTCGCGCTGTACTGCGGCCATTTGCGGCTGTACGGGCAGCACTGCCGCAGGTCTCCCAACTGTGCGTTCAGTTGCCACTGTTAGAGTTCTAGAGTTCATTCACGGACAAGTCTGCTTTCGACTCGTCTCCCCACCGTCGTGCCAGGAGGATCTTTGCTTTCCGCCTTCGTCTCGGCCCTCAGGACCCCGGACCTGAGGCGGAAGATCCTCATCGCGCTCGGTCTCGTTGCGCTCTATCGCATCGGCGCCGTGATTCCGTCGCCGGGCGTCGACTACGGGAACGTCCGAGCCTGTGTCGATCAGCTGTCGGGCGGTGATTCCGCGGGTATCTACTCGCTGATCAACCTGTTCTCCGGCGGCGCACTACTCCAGCTGTCGATTTTCGCGATCGGCATCATGCCGTACATCACGGCCAGCATCATCGTCCAGCTGTTGACGGTCGTCATCCCGAAGTTCGAGGAACTCCGGAAGGAAGGCCAGTCCGGCCAGGCGAAGATGACGCAGTACACGCGTTATCTGTCGATCGCGCTGGCGATCCTGCAGGCCACCGGCATCGTGGCGCTCGCGTCGCGCGGCCAGCTGCTGCAGGGATGCCAGGAAGAGATCATCGCCGACAAGAGCATCTTCGGCCTCGTGATCATCGTGCTGGTCATGACCGCGGGCGCTGCGCTCGTCATGTGGTTCGGTGAGGTCATCACCGAGCGCGGTGTCGGTAACGGCATGTCGCTGCTGATCTTCTCGGGTATCGCGTCCCGCCTGCCCTCCGAGGGCAAGGCCATCCTGGACAGTCGCGGGGGACTGATCTTCGCGATCATCTGCGTCGCAGCCCTCGCCATCATCGCCGGTGTCGTATTCGTCGAGCAGGGCCAGCGCCGGATCCCGGTCCAGTACGCCAAGCGCATGGTCGGCCGCAAGATGTACGGCGGTTCGTCGACGTACCTGCCCCTCAAGGTCAACCAGGCAGGCATCATCCCGGTCATCTTCGCGTCGTCGCTGCTGTATCTGCCGAACCTCATCGCGCAGCTCACCGGCGCCACGTCGTCCGCCGATCCCAGCTGGTGGCAGCGGATCATCAACGAGTACCTGGTGAATCCGAACAACCCGGTGTACATCGTCATCTACTTCGCGCTGATCGTGTTCTTCGTGTTCTTCTACGTCGCGATCACGTTCAATCCGGAAGAGCGCGCGGACGAGATGAAGAAGTTCGGCGGCTTCATTCCCGGTATCCGCCCGGGTCGCCCCACCGCGGACTACCTGAATTACGTGCTCAACCGCATCACCGTTCCCGGCTCGATCTACCTCGGCCTGATCGCGGTGCTGCCCCACTTCTTCCTGTCCGGAAGCCAGACCTCCAGCAGCATCTTCGGTGGTGCGGCCGTGCTGATTCTCGTCAGCGTCGCCCTGGACACGGTCAAGCAGATCGAAAGTCAATTGATGCAACGTAACTACGAAGGGTTCCTCAAGTGAGACTTGTCCTCCTTGGTCCTCCCGGTGCAGGCAAGGGCACCCAGGCCGCGATTCTGTCCGAGAAGCTCGGCGTCCCGCACATCTCCACGGGCGACCTGTTCCGCGCGAACATCGGCCAGGCCACCCCCCTCGGCCTCGAGGCGAAGAAGTACCTGGACGCCGGCGACCTGGTTCCCAGCGAGATCACCAACAACATGGTGAAGGCCCGCGTCGGCGAGCCGGACGCGGCCAACGGATTCCTCTTGGACGGCTTCCCCCGGACGGTCGACCAGGCTCAGGCGCTCGAGGCGATCCTCGCCGAGCTGAACACGAAGCTCGACGCAGTGCTCTCCTTCATCGTCGACGAGGACGTCGTGGTCGAGCGGATGCTGGCCCGTGGCCGCGCCGACGACAAGGAAGACGTCATCCGCAACCGGCTCCGGGTGTACCGCGAGGAGACCGCACCGCTGCTGGACTACTACAAGGACCAGCTGGTGACCGTCGACGCCCTGGGCGAGGTCGACGAGGTCAACGCTCGTGCACTGGCAGCGCTGGGTCAGTAATGGGCTTCGGGCGTAAGCGCAAGGTCGTTCCGTTCCGGACCGCAGGCGAGCTCGACGCGATGGCGGCCGCCGGTGCCATCGTCGGTGCGGCTCTGGTGGCGGTCCGAGATGCGGCGAAGCCGGGTGTGAGCACGCTCGAACTCGACGAGGTGGCCGAATCGGTCATCCGCGACGCCGGCGCCGTGCCGTCGTTCAAGGGCTACCACGGGTTCAGCGGATCGATCTGTTCGTCGGTGAACGATCGTGTGGTGCACGGGATTCCCTCGGCGGAAGACATTCTCGCCGAGGGAGACCTCGTCTCCATCGACTGCGGCGCCATTCTCGACGGCTGGCACGGCGACTCTGCCTGGACCTTCGGTGTCGGAGACATCATCGAAGCGGACCAGCAGCTCAGCGAGGCCACCCGGCTGTCCATGGAGGCGGGGATCGCGGCGATGCTGCCCGGCAACCGCCTCACCGACATATCCCACGCCATCGAGCTCGGCACCCGCGCCGCCGAGGTCGCGCACGACCGCAAGTACGGCATCGTCGACGGCTACGGCGGCCACGGCATCGGCCGGGAAATGCACATGGAGCCGTTCCTCGCCAACGAAGGGGCTCCGGGCAAGGGGCCGCAGCTGGTGGTCGGTTCCGTTCTGGCGATCGAACCGATGCTGACCCTCGGCACCACCGATACCGTTGTCCTCGAGGACGATTGGACGGTTGTCACCTCCGACGGCACCCGTGCCGCGCACTGGGAACACACGGTCGCCGTCACCGAGGACGGGCCGCGCATCCTCACCTTGCGTCCGGAGTAGCGGCCTGCGGGTGCGGGCCTACACGTCGATCAGCAGAGTCACCGGGCCGTCGTTGACGAGGCTGATCTCCATGTGTTCGCCGAACACGCCGGTCTCGACGGTCGCTCCCAGCTCGCGCAGGGCGCCGGTGAACTCGTCCACCAGTGGTTCCGCCACCGGCCTCGGCGCCGCGGCGGACCAGGACGGGCGCCGGCCCCGGCGGGTGTCCGCCATGAGCGTGAACTGACTGGCGACGAGTACGGGGGCGTCGAGGTCGGACGCGGATTGTTCGTTCTCCAGGATGCGCATGGTCCACACCTTCTTCGCGAGCAGAGCCGCCTTCGCCTCGTCGTCCGTATGGGTGACGCCGACCAGGACGAGCAGCCCGTGGCCGCCGGCCGGGGGAGTGATCCGTCCGACCTCGACGCCGTCGACGCGGACCGACGCGGACGTCACTCGCTGTACCAGGGCGCGCACGCACACCCTCCTTCGCATCGTTGCCGGTGGGTCTCGGAAGTCGAATTCTCGGCGGGCGGGCGGTCCGTCGGGGACCTCATTTGGCCTGGTGAGCAATTTCCCGTAACATGGATCAACGGTGCGCTATGCGTGCCGGTTGTCTGCGTGCCCAGTGCCGGATTCGATCCGGATTGTTCATGTTTCGGCCGGTGAAGATCCCATTGGGCGCCACGGTAACGGAAACAGATGCAATAAGCACGCCAAACCACATGGATCGCGGAGGATATGGCTAAGAAAGACGGGGCCATCGAGGTCGAGGGACGAGTAGTCGAGCCGCTGCCCAATGCGATGTTCCGCATTGAGCTCGAGAACGGCCACAAGGTTCTCGCCCACATCAGCGGAAAGATGCGTCAGCACTACATTCGCATCCTCCCGGAAGATCGCGTTGTCGTAGAGCTCTCGCCCTACGACTTGTCGCGCGGACGCATCGTTTACCGGTACAAGTAAAAGCTTCCCCGCCCGACCAGGTCGGGGAGAAGTACGTCCGCTGCGGATCTGCGTAGTGGGCTGCCACAAAACAGGAGATCAGAAGACGTGAAGGTTCAGCCGAGCGTCAAGAAGATCTGCGAAAAGTGCAAGGTGATCCGTCGTAACGGCCGGGTCATGGTGATCTGCGAGAACCTGCGCCACAAGCAGCGTCAGGGCTAGATCTCCGCTTTTCGAGGATCTGCTTGGCAACAAGCAAAGATGACCTCCCAGCACCAGCCAGTACTCACGGCTCTCGAGCAGGTACTGGTTCACCCCCGGCACGGAGGCCGGGGCCCCACTGAGTTAGTTGAAGCATTGTCGGTCGCGAGACCGCCGACGTTTGAAGAGGCACAGGGGATGGACTGGGAGCAGACCTCCGCACACCGATAGGAAATGCCGACATGGCACGTCTCGCAGGTGTCGATCTTCCCCGTGAAAAGCGGATGGAGATCGCACTTACTTACATCTACGGCATCGGCCGTACCCGCTCCAAGGAGATCCTGGACGCCACCGGCGTCAGCCCGGATCTGCGGAGCAAGGATCTCTCGGACGAGGATCTGGCCAAGCTCCGCGAGTACATCGAGGAGTCGCTGAAGGTCGAGGGTGACCTTCGCCGCGAGGTCCAGGCCGACATCCGACGCAAGATCGAGATCGGCTGCTACCAGGGCCTGCGCCACCGTCGTGGTCTGCCCGTGCGTGGTCAGCGCACCAAGACCAACGCCCGCACCCGTAAGGGTCCGAAGCGCACCATTGCAGGCAAGAAGAAGGCGAAGTAATGCCCCCCAAGTCACGTAGCACCGGTCCGAAGAAGACCCAGAAGGCGCGTCGCAGGGACAAGAAGAACGTCCCGCACGGCGCCGCTCACATCAAGAGCACGTTCAACAACACCATCGTGTCCATCACGGACCCCGCCGGAAACGTGATTTCCTGGGCGTCCTCGGGACACGTCGGCTTCAAGGGTTCGCGTAAGTCGACCCCGTTCGCCGCTCAGCTGGCCGCCGAGAACGCAGCCCGCAAGGCGCAGGAACACGGTGTCAAGAAGGTCGACGTCTTCGTCAAGGGCCCCGGCTCCGGCCGTGAGACCGCGATCCGCTCGCTTCAGGCCGCAGGCCTCGAGGTCGGCACCATCTCCGATGTCACCCCCCAGCCGCACAACGGCTGCCGTCCGCCCAAGCGGCGTCGGGTCTAGCGGGAAGGATAGGTAGAAGAAAATGGCACGTTATACCGGACCCATCACCCGCAAGTCGCGTCGTCTGCGCGTCGACCTCGTTGGAGGCGACCAGGCGTTCGAGCGTCGTCCCTACCCGCCGGGCCAGCACGGCCGCGCGCGGATCAAGGAGAGCGAGTACCTGCTCCAGCTGCAGGAGAAGCAGAAGGCTCGCTTCACCTACGGCGTCATGGAGAAGCAGTTCCGCCTGTACTACAAGGAGGCGAACAACCGCCCCGGTAAGACCGGTGAGAACCTGCTCCGCATCCTGGAGTCGCGTCTCGACAACGTCGTGTACCGCGCCGGACTGGCTCGCACCCGCCGCCAGGCCCGTCAGCTGGTCACCCACGGCCACCTCCTTGTGAACAACAAGAAGGTCGACATCCCCAGCTACCGCGTCTCGCAGTACGACATCATCGATGTCAAGGACAAGTCGCTGTCCACGCTTCCCTTCCAGGTCGCGCGCGAGACCCAGGGTGATCGCCCGATCCCGGGTTGGCTGCAGGTTGTCGGTGGACGTCTCCGGGTTCTGGTTCACCAGCTTCCCGAGCGTGCGCAGATCGACGTTCCTCTGCAGGAACAGCTCATCGTCGAGTACTACTCGAAGTAGGCCTGACGGCTCGTGCGCCTTTCCGGTAGTTCCGACTACCGGAAAGGCGCACGGGCACGAAGTGCCTTTCCCATCGTGGGCGTCAAATAGCGGACGCCCGTACAGGAGGAACTCCAATGCTCATTTCTCAGCGACCCACGCTGACCGAAGAGGTCATCGCTGACAACCGCTCGAAGTTCGTCATCGAGCCCCTCGAGCCAGGCTTCGGGTACACCCTCGGCAACTCGCTCCGTCGCACGCTGCTTTCGTCGATTCCCGGCGCTGCTGTCACCAGCATCCGCATCGACGGCGTTCTGCACGAGTTCACCACAGTTCCCGGTGTGAAGGAAGATGTCACCGACATCATCCTGAACCTCAAGGGCCTCGTCGTGAGCTCCGAAGAGGACGAGCCGGTCACCATGTACGTCCGCAAGCAGGGCCCCGGCGCTGTGACTGCAGGCGACATCGTGCCCCCGGCCGGCGTCACCGTGAACAACCCGGATCTGCACATCGCCACCCTGAACGACAAGGGAAAGCTGGAGATCGAGCTCGTCGTCGAGCGCGGTCGCGGCTACGTTCCCGCCGTCCAGAACAAGGCGTCCGGCGCCGAGATCGGCCGTATCCCGGTCGACTCGATCTACTCGCCGGTGCTCAAGGTCACCTACAAGGTGGAGGCCACCCGCGTCGAGCAGCGCACCGACTTCGATCGGCTCGTGCTCGATGTGGAAACCAAGAACTCCATCACCGCTCGGGACGCGCTCGCTTCGGCGGGCAAGACCCTGGTTGAGCTCTTCGGCCTGGCCCGTGAGCTGAACGTCGAAGCAGAAGGCATCGAGATCGGACCCTCGCCCGCCGAGGCCGATCACATTGCTTCGTTCGGACTGCCCATCGAGGACCTGGACCTGACGGTCCGTTCCTACAACTGCCTCAAGCGCGAAGGTGTTCACACCGTCGGTGAGCTTGTCGGCCGTACCGAGTCCGATCTGCTCGACATCCGCAACTTCGGACAGAAGTCCATCGACGAGGTGAAGGTCAAGCTGCATTCGCTCGGCCTGGCCCTCAAGGACAGCCCCGCGTCCTTCGATCCCACCACCGTTGCCGGCTACGACGCCGCCACCGGGACGTGGAGCGACACGGACGCAGGTTCCTTCGGTGATGCCGAGGGCACCGAGGACTACGCCGAGACCGAACAGCTGTAGCTCACGGTCCTTTACTAGGAGATCATCATGCCCAAGCCCAAGAAGGGTGCCCGCTTCGGCGGGTCGGCTTCGCACCAGAAGGCGATCTTCGCCAATCTGGCTACCGCGCTCTTCGAGCACGGCCGCATCACCACCACGGAGTCCAAGGCCAAGGCCCTGCGCCCGTACGCCGAGAAGCTCGTCACGCACGCCAAGGCCGGAACCCTGGCTCACCGTCGCGAGGTTCTGAAGGTCATCCGCAACAAGGATGTCGTGCACACCCTGTTCGCGGAGATCGGCCCGTTCTACGCCGATCGTGACGGCGGCTACACCCGCATCATCAAGACGGTTCCCCGCAAGGGCGACAACGCGCCGATGGCGATCATCGAGCTCGTCAAGGAGAAGACCGTCACCTCCGAGGCCGACCGCGCTCGTCGCGTGAAGGCATCGAAGGATGCGCCGGCTGCTGCTCCCGCCGAGGAGAACGTCGTCGAGGCCGTCGAGGCCGAGGCAACCGACGCCGAGGTCGAGAACGCTGACGCCGTCGTCGAGGCCATCGAGGACGAGACCGCCACCGCGGCCGACGCCCCCGAGGCCGAAGAGGCCAAGAAGGACTAGTCCACTTGGTTTCGGCACACGCTGAATCGAACGAGCCCGTCGTCCCCCCGAGGGACGGCGGGCCCGTTTCGTATGAGACCCGTCGCTTGCGCCTGGACATCGCGTACGACGGAACGGATTTCTCCGGGTGGGCCCGCCAGAACGGGCTGCGCACGGTGTGCGGGGAGATCGAGGAGAAGCTCGGCGCCGTCCTGCGCGCACCGTTGCAACTCACGGTGGCGGGGCGCACCGACGCCGGGGTCCACGCCACCGGGCAAGTAGCGCACGTCGACGTTCCGCTCGACGCCGTGCCGGACAACCCGTCCCGGCTCGTCCGCAGGCTCGCGCGGTTCCTGCCGAAGGACGTGCGGATCAAACAGATCGCCTTCGCGCCCGAACACTTCGACGCGCGGTTCTCCGCGATGCGCAGGCACTACGAGTACCGCCTGACGTCGGCGGCCTACGGCGCCGATCCGCTCCGAGCCCGGGACACCGTGTCGTATCCGAAGGTCCTGGATCTCGAACTCATGCGCGCGGCGTCCGCGACGCTGCTGGGGTTGCACGACTTCGCGGCGTTCTGCAAACGCCGGGAAGGCGCCACGACTGTCCGCGATCTCCAACGTTTCGACTGGGAGCGCGACGGCGACGTGTTCACGGCCTTCGTCAGCGCCGACGCCTTCTGCTGGTCGATGGTGCGCAGTCTCGTCGGTGCGGTTCTCGCTGTGGGGGAGGGACGTCGCGACCTCGACTGGATCGAAGGACTCCTCCGCGAGAAGTCGCGGTCGAGTTCGATCCTGGTGGCCCCGGCGCACGGACTCTCCCTGGTGCGCGTCGACTACCCGGACGACACGGATCTGGCGGCACGCAACGAGATCACCCGGGACGTCAGGACCGTGCCGGGCGGCTGCTGCGGCGACTGACCGGAACCCGCGGCGTCGATCGCCACCGCGGTTGCGGAGGCGTCAGCACCTACGATGGCTCCGGAGGAGAAGGAGCCTGTTCATGACCGCAGTCGCACCCGTTCGGATCGAGATCATCATCGGATCCGTCAGAGTGGGTCGGATCGCTCCCGTCGTCGCCGGCTGGTTCGCCGAACGCGCTCGCGCCTACCCGGGACTGGACGTGGGCATCATCGATCTCGCCGACACGCCGTTGCCGCAGGATCTCGGCGCATCCCCGGTGACGGACGAATTCCGGGAGCGAGTGGGCAGAGCCGACGGGTTCGTGGCCGTCACCTCCGAGTACAACCACGGCTACCCTGCAGCGCTGAAGACCGCGTTCGACAGCGTCAAACACGAATGGCGCTCGAAGCCCATCGGTTTCGTGTCGTACGGCGGGTTGGCAGGCGGACTCCGGGCAACCGAACAGCTGCGCCAGGTAGTGGCCGAATTGCACATGGTGTCGGTGCGGCAGAGCGTGAGTTTCCACCGGGTGCGCAAGAGATTCGACGACCAGGGGCAGACGACCGACGGCGCCGCCATCGACTCGGCTGACCGCATGCTCGCGCAGCTCGTATGGTGGGCCGACGCGGTCCGTGTTCAGCGCGGGACCGCGCCGTACCCCGGCTAGAACTGGTGCACCGGCACGTACTCGTCCACCGCGCGAGGCCGGCCGATGAACGCCGCCTCGGACGAGATCGTGACCAGCATCAGTTCGATGCTCGTCCCTCCGGTCGACAGAAGAATGCGGTCGCCCAGCGCATTCGGTTGGACGATCGACACGTCCGGTTCGGCACCGGGCCACTGGCTCGGTTCTCCGTAGAGGTAGATCGCGGTGACCCCGGCGCGGGGCGGCAGCGCGTTGACGCCGTCGAACACGACGGTGTTGAACCTGTTGTCGGACTGCGGATTGTGGCCGGCGATACGCAACCGGTCGGGCGTGGCGATGGAGTCGATCAACGACGACCACGCGTCCGGCCGATCGGTGTGAATGAGCACGCGGGCGCCGGTCGCGACGGCGCGGAACACCAGCTGCTGGGCGAGATACAGCTCACCCGCCACATAGACCATGCCGACGCCGGGACCTGCGATGCGAGCGGTGATTCCGTGACCGTAGTCGTCGGAGCCGATGAGCTGGCCGCACCCCGCTGGGGGCAACTGCAGCGCACGCAGGTCCTCGACGGACATGTCGATCAACGGCATCACGTCGTCGAGGTCCGACATCGCGACGGGAAGATTGGCAAGCAGCCCGTCCCGGTGCCTGCCCTGCATCGAGACGAGCCCGGGGATCGTGAGCGGTTCGGGCATCGTCCGGGTGGTCACCCGGCAGGCCGCACCGACCTTCACCTGCCCGTCGTGTCCGCTGGGGCGCAGCCGGATCGTCACGGTCGTGCCGAGGCTCGACGGAACCCAGAGCTTCGCGAGCAGGTCTCGCGTCAGGTAGCGCGGGTCGACGCCGTAGCCGGTGTTGCATACGCCGGGCAGCGGTGCATGCTTCCACGTCTCCGTGAAGGTCTTCGGATCGACGCCCCGACTGATCTGCAGCGCGGCCGATTCGATCTCTGGGGCGGTGAGAATGCGCGCGCGACATCCTGAATCGGCCAGTGCACGCACGACGCGACTTGCCGCGATCGTGATGGCGCGCGACGCGCCTTCCTCGCCGCCACCACGCCGCGCCACGGCAGCGACGCTCTCCGTGGCGTCGAATCGCAGGGCGAGCCAGACCATCCGGGTCGCCGTCGCCGGGAGCGGGACCTATCAGCCGGTCGTACACATCGGTGGCGAGGGAGCCCGCCGCGGCGCGACAACCGTGGCTGACGATGTCGATTCCGCTCAGCGAGATGTCGTGCTGCACGAGACGCGCGGCGAGCGCGTCGGTGGGGAGTTCGTGCGTCGTCTGCAAGCCGTCCCGAGTGACCTGCGTGAGGCTCCAACTGTTGCCGCTACCTCTAATAACGTGGGCGCTTCGGTAGTTGGGGTGCGCAAGGAGGCATCGGAAGGCCGGTTACTTCCCGGCGTGTCGGTTCGGGTCACCGAATCATTGACCTCGCGGACCGCGACGCCTATCTGGGCAGGCCCGCATCAGAGTGGGCGGGAGCAGACGCCGGAGAGCGTGGACGCATTGCATTGTCGGGCGCGATCGCAAGAGGCGTCGCTGCTCGATCAGGAAAAGATGTTGCGGGAGAGCGCCTGCTGGTGCGGTGTATCGGGTCTACAACGATCGCGTTCGGGTTTGCGGGAGCGGCGTGCCGCGGCTGGATGATCGACGACGCGGCCCTGGGCGGGTCGCGGTGGTGCGGGTCATGTGGCGAGATCGATTGCCTCGGCCAGCCTGCGGACTCCCACAGAGGCTAAATGTCGGAGGTCGGCGTTACAGTCGAGGTCCTGCGTGAAAAAGGGTGACGCATCGCTGGTGGAGGGGGTTGATGGATGATGTCATGGCACGGTTGGCATCGCTATCCGGCTGGTTGTCTCGGCTGCGGTCTACACGGAATCATCACCGGCTTCGGGGCGATGCCGCCGCACGGTTCGGGAAGGGGTGACCGGTGAGCATCTGGGGCGATCGCGGGTCTTCTCGGAACGCGACGGTGCTCGCCGCTCATGAATTGGGCCCGACGTGACCGGGTCTGGATCGACCGTGCCGCGGCAGTTCTCGTTCACCACCCGCGCGTACACGGCGGTCGACGATGCGACCGGTGAGCCGATCGGCCTCGATGACGTCGATACCCGGGTAGGGTGGCTGCTCGATCTTATTGCCGCGGCCGGTGGCGAGTTGGTGTCGCGGCTGTGGCATCCGGCGACGTTCGATGTGCTCGCCGCCGGCCTAGACCGCCAGGACCGGAGGCTGCCCGCTCAGGGGCATGTCGCCGCGGCCCGTCTCGGCTGGGCTCCGATCTACCCGGCCGGGGTCTATGTGCCGTCGCGGGTGAGCCGGGTGGTGACCGCTCAGGTGGTGGCGACCCTGCGGACCCTGACATACCGGGACACCGCGATCACGGCACTGTCGGCCCTATTCGATCCGGCCACCGGGGTTGTGGCGCCGCCGATCGGGTCGGGCGATCACGTGTCGGCGGGTTTCGCTCGGGGCGTGCAACGCCAGCTCGTCGCATTCTCTCGCCGCAGTGACGGGGCGCAGTCGACCCGGTTGCGGATCACCGACCTGCAGGGACCGCCGCAGACAAGCGCGATGGCCCGACTGTCGGCCGCCGATCGGCAGCTCGCGCGGATCACCGTGGCAGACCGTGAGCTGGTGTTGACGGTGAAGCTGCCCACCAGCCCGGTGCGGCTGACCGCCACCATTCCTAAGCACCTGCACCGCCGGGCGATCACCGACTGGCATCTGCCTACGCTGGTCCTCGACCGGAAGGGACTGATGTGGCGGTGCGCGGCGACCGAACTCGCCCCTGCAGCCGATCTAATGGCCGGCACGGTCGCGGTGGGGGTCGATTGGTCCCCGTCCACGCTCGGTGCCGCCGCCACCGTGGCAGAGGGCCCGGCCGGGTTGTCGTCGGATTACCGGGGCTGGACTTACGACGACCGCGGCCTCGGGATCAAACTGGCGCGCCTGCAGGCAGAGGGGCAACTGCTGCACCGGAAGGCGGCCCGGCTGACCCGACTGGCCGCCACCGCCCCACAAGAGGTTCGCGCGCAGCTGGAGGAGAAGATCGCCGTCCTGAACGAGCATCGCGAGGCGGTGGGTGTCAAGCGGGGGAAGATCAATCGGGAGCTGTCTTTCCACTTCGCCCGCCAGGTTACCGACTACGCCGCCGACGCTCAGGCGCAGGTGATCGCGGTGGAAGATCTCACCACCCTCGAGACCCGCGGGCACGGGCGGGTCAACAACAATCGGGCCGCGCAGTCGGCCCGCCGCCAAGCGGCCGCCGCGCTCGCGCACACTGCCGCGGGTGCCGGTATCGCGGTAGTTTCGGTGCCCGCCCGGGGGTCGTCCGCATGGTGTCCGGGCTGCGACGCACCACTCGCCCGCCCCGGTGGGTACCACGACGCGTGGTGTCCACGCTGCCGGGTCGGCGGCAACCGCGACCACATTGCCGGGGTGAACTTGGCCAAACGCGCACTGCTCGGCAAAGGCAAAGTCACCCGTCGGCGCGGGCAGTCGCCTGCGGTCCGGGTCGCCGAGCATGCGCCGGTGCGCCGGTGCCGCGACAAGAACGGTCCAACACGGCGTAGGCCGCGGCATCGCCGGGTCCGCCGCAGCCGGCCCATCGTGACACCGCGGCTGGGGTGACTCCGAACAAGCATGTTCCTGCATCACAAGCGTCGGTGTGGGACACGGTCAAATCCACACCACCACAAGGTGATGCGGGTAGCCGTGACACACGCATATCTCAAGCGCCCGCCACACCAGTGGCAGACAGTGTGAGATCTACGTAGACGCTACGTCAACGGTCTCGTGGAGAACTACCAAGCTGTGCAGGCGAAGTGGGACAACGCCCATGACGATCTGCTCCAGGTTCTGCAGACAATCTCGAAGGTCGTCCAGGAGGGCGCCGTCGACATGCAGACCGCGGAAGACCGGAACGCCGCGGCCTGCTCTGATCCTCACGTGACACGTCGAGTGTCCCAGCAGTTGCGGGGGCACTGTGGTCTCGGACGGTGGATCGAGTGGATCAGTCGGCAGGCGGTATCAGCCGGCTGAGGACGACGCTGCTCTTGGTCTGAAGGACAGCTGGCTCCGACCGCAGGTTCTCCAGGGTGCGTTCGAGGTGTGCCGTGTCGGTGGTGCGGACGCGGAGGAGGGCGTTGGCATCGCCGGTGACGGTGTATGCCTCCTGAACCTCGGTGTGACGAGACACGATCCGTGCGATCTCGATAGCCGAGGTGCGACCACTGCAGTACAACTCGACGAAGACCTCGACGCCGTGGCCGAGAGCGCGCGGATCGAGCGCCGCATGGAAGCCGGTGATCACTCCGGACTCGACGAGTCGATCGACCCGGCGCTTCACGGCGGGTGCGGACAGCCCGACCTCGGCGCCGATGGTGGCGAAGCTGGACCGTGCGTTGCGCTCCAGTCGCGCAACAATCCGCCGATCGAGCGCGTCCAGACGCAATGAATCATCCATGTGATGGAACGCTAGCGCATTGATCAGGTCTTTTGGTGGGTGGATACTGATTTCACCGACACCGATCGAGGGGGAGTGGAGATGGCGCCCACTGCTGGTATCGAGTCCGAGAACCCCTACGAGGAGACGGCGGAGGTGCCGGGCAACGCCGCCCGCGTGGCCCGGCGTGCTCACTCGCGGAGTTACCTGATGTGCCCGCCCACCTATTTCGAGGTCGTCTATGCGATCAACGATTGGATGCGTCCCGAGGAGCCCGTGGACCGGGATCGTGCGATGTCGCAGTGGTCGGCGCTCGCGGACACCTACCGGCGACTCGGGCACGAGGTCCTCACGATCGACCCTGTCGAGGGACTTCCGGACATGGTGTTCGTCACCGACAGCGGACTCGTCGTCGACGGTGTGGCGCTCGGCGCCCGCTACCGGTCCGCCGAGCGGCGGGCCGAGGCCGAGCACGTGTTCCGGTGGTTCTCGGAAAACGGGCTGATCAGGCCCACCCTGCCGCGGTACGTCAACGAGGGGGAGGGCGACTTCCTCGTCGTCGGCGACGTGATCCTCGCCGGAACCGGGTTCCGCTCCGACCCGCGGGCGCACGCCGAGGCCGCGGCGCACCTCGGCCGCACGGTGATCACGTTGAACCTGGTGAATCCCCGCTACTACCACCTCAACACCGCGCTGGGTGTGCTCGACGACTCGACCATCGCCTACCTGCCCGCGGCGTTCTCGCCGGACAGTCGCGCTCTGCTCGAGCAGATGTATCCCGACGCGGTGATCGCGGCCGAGACGGACACCGACTGGCTCGGACTGAACCTGGTCAGCGACGGCGCCAATGTGGTGCTACCCGTCCAGGCTTCGCACCTTGCCGACCAGTTGTCCGCCCGCGGGTACGAGCCCGTGCCGGTCGACTACTCGGAATTCCTCAAATCCGGTGGTGGAATCAAGTGCAGCACGTTGGAGCTCCGCGGCTTCCGCGGGCTCCGGATCGCGGAAGATCAGGGGTGACCAGCAATGTCGGACGGAGTCGTTTCCGTGTCGGATGCCACGCGTGAGCAGCTGAGCAGGGCCGACGAACACAGCGCACACAACTACTCGCCGCTGCCGGTCGTGATCGAGTCGGGCGCGGGCTCGTGGGTGAAGGGAATCGACGGCGTCGACTACCTGGACGTCCTCGCCGGATACTCGGCGCTCAACTTCGGCCACGCACACCCCACCCTCGTCCGGGTGGCGAGCGAACAACTCGGCCGGCTCACCCTGACCAGCCGCGCCTTCCAGCACGATCGGTTCGCGTCCTTCTGCGAGGACCTGAGCCGGCTGTGCCGGAAAGAAGCCGTGCTGCCGATGAACACGGGCGCCGAAGCCGTGGAGACCGCGCTGAAACTGGCCCGCAAATGGGGTTACGACGTCAAGGGAGTGCCGCCGGGACGTGCCGAGGTGATCACGTGCGCCGGGAACTTCCACGGACGCACCATCTCCATCGTCGGGTTCTCGTCCGATCCGGACGCGTACACCGGGTTCGGTCCGTTCCCGCCGGGCTTCGCGTCCGCCGAATACGGGAACGCGGACGCGTTCGAGGCCGCGATCACCGAGAACACCGTGGCGGTGCTCCTCGAACCGATCCAGGGGGAGGCCGGAGTGCTGGTGCCACCACCCGGCTACCTCGCGGCGGTCCGGGACATCTGCACCCGCCGCGGGATCCTGATGATCGCCGACGAGATCCAGAGCGGGCTCGGGCGGACCGGCGACACGTTCGCGTGCGACCACGAGAACGTGACCCCCGACGTGTACGTCCTCGGCAAGGCGCTCGGGGGTGGCTTGATGCCGGTCTCCGCCGTCGTCGCAGACTGGCCGGTGATGGCGGTGATCGGTCCCGGACAACACGGGAGCACGTTCGGGGGCAACCCCCTCGCCTGTGCGGTCGGGAGCGCGGTCGTCGACCTGCTCGAGACCGGCGAATATCAGCAGCGAAGCCGTGAGCTGGGCGCCTACCTGCACAGCATGCTGTCGCAACTGCCCCCCGACCACGTGTCGGAGGTGCGTGGGCGCGGACTGTGGGCCGGTGTGCAACTGGCCGACGGTATGCCGTCCGCCCGAACGATCTGTGAAAGACTCCTGGCGCGCAGGGTCCTCGCGAAGGACGCGCACGAAGGAACGATCCGCATCGCCCCGCCGCTGGTGATCGAACGGGACGAGCTGACGTGGGCGGTCGAACAGCTCGCCGATGCGCTCGCCGAGTGAGTTTTGACCCTGGGCCTCACCGACCGGTATTGTTCTCCGTTGGCGTGCCGTGCGCCGCTGCGTCCTCGTGTCGCAGTGGCTGGCGGTTCCCGGGTCTCAACTGGCCGCCGGGAATCGCTCGACGATACGCAATGGCCAGCAGCGGATTGAACAAGACGAGGAAGTTCTGTGTCTACGTACACCCCGAAGGCCGGAGATGTGACCCGCACGTGGCACGTCATCGACGCCACTGACGTGGTGCTCGGCCGCCTTGCCGTCCAGGCAGCCAACTTGCTGCGCGGCAAGCACAAGCCCACCTTTGCACCGCACGTTGACGGCGGCGACTTCGTCGTCATCATCAACGCCGAGAAGGTTGCCATCAGTGGCAACAAGCGTGAGGGCAAGTTCCTCTACCACCACTCCGGACACCCCGGTGGTCTGAAGTCCCGCTCCGTCGGTGAGGTTCTCGACAAGAACCCCGACCGCCTCGTGGAGAAGGCCATCGTCGGCATGCTCCCCAAGAACAAGCTGGGTCGCGCCATCAGCAGCAAGCTGAAGGTCTACGCGGGCCCGAACCACCCCCACGCCGCGCAGCAGCCGGTGCCATTCGAGATCAAGCAGGTGGCCCAGTGACGGCGCCGGAGGAGCAGAACGTGTCCAACCCCGAAGAGATCACCGAGGCTGTCGAGGTCGCGGCGGACGAGTACGTGTCCGTCGAGGAGCCCGAGGTCGCCGAGGACATCGAGGCCGCTGCTGCGCCGCAGGCCCCGATCGTGATCGATCGCCCCATCCAGACCGTCGGTCGTCGTAAGGAAGCGGTTGTCCGCGTCCGTCTGACCCCCGGTTCGGGCGACTTCAAGCTCAACGGCCGCACCATCGAGGACTACTTCCCGAACAAGGTGCACCAGCAGCTGATCAAGGCTCCGCTGGTCACGGTCGAGCGTGCCGAGTCCTTCGACATCGTGGCACTGCTGCACGGTGGCGGACCGTCCGGACAGGCCGGCGCACTGCGTCTCGCCATCGCCCGCGCGCTCATCGAGGTCACCCCCGAGGACCGTCCGGCTCTCAAGAGCGCCGGCTTCCTCACGCGTGACGCCCGCGCCGTCGAGCGCAAGAAGTACGGCCTGAAGAAGGCCCGCAAGGCATCTCAGTACTCGAAGCGCTGATGTGTCGCCGAAGCCGCCCTCCGGGGTCGGCTTCGGCACCTGTTCTTCCCGAGAGCAGGCGTCCATCGTTACCGGACGCCTGCTCTCGTGCTTTATCCGAGATGTAGTGGGTTTCCTAGGTGCGAGGGGTCTGGTCTGTGGGTCGATTGTTCGGGACGGATGGGGTTCGTGGTCTCGCGAATACCGAGCTGACCGCCGAGTTGGCGTTGCAGGTGGCGTCCGCCGCCGCGACGGTGCTGGCGTCGCCGGGTTCGGGGGGACGCAAGACGGCTGTGGTCGGACGTGACCCGAGAGCCAGCGGTGAAATGCTCGAGGCGGCGGTCGTCGCGGGCCTGACGTCTGCCGGCGTCGACGTTCTGAACGTCGGGGTGCTGCCGACACCCGCGGTGGCCTACCTGACCGCGGAGCTGGACGCAGCTCTCGGTGTCATGATCTCCGCCTCGCACAATCCCATGCCCGACAACGGCATCAAGATCTTCGCGGCCGGCGGGCACAAACTCGACGACGAGGTGGAAGACCGGATCGAGGCCGTCGCCGCCGGAACCACGACACGGAGAGCGCCGACCGGCGCGGGGATCGGACGTGTCCGCACGGTGCCGGACGCCGCGGAACGGTACCTGCAGCACCTGGCCACCGCACTCCCGAACAGCCTCGACGGGCTGACCGTGGTGGTGGACTGTGCGCACGGCGCGGCATCGGGCGTCGCTCCCGCCGCCTACCGGGCCGCCGGCGCCACCGTCGTCGCGATCAACGCCGAACCCGACGGACTCAACATCAACGAGAACTGTGGGTCGACGCACCTCGAGAGCCTGCAGAAGGCGGTCGTCGAGTACAGCGCCGACCTGGGGCTCGCGCACGACGGCGATGCGGATCGATGCCTCGCCGTCGATGCCGCCGGTTCCCTCATCGACGGCGACGCCATCATGACCGTCCTCGCCCTGGGCATGCGCGACGCAGGTGAACTGGTGGACAACACCCTCGTCGCGACAGTCATGAGCAATCTCGGTTTGCACATCGCGATGCGCGAGGCCGGGATCTCACTGGTCACCACTGCTGTCGGTGATCGCTACGTCCTCGAAGGGCTCCGGTCCGGCGGCTTCAGCCTGGGCGGCGAACAGTCCGGACACGTCGTGTTCCCCGCCTTCGGCACCACCGGCGACGGAGTGCTGACGGGGCTGCGGCTGATGGGCCGGATGGCGGAGACCGGACAGCCGATCGCCGACCTGGCGGCGGCGATGACGACACTCCCGCAGGTTCTGGTCAACGTGAGGGTCGCCGACAAGCGCGCCGTCGCCGCGTCTCCGGTCGTGCTGGACGCGGTCGTGGCCGCCGAGCGCAGCTTGGGCGACAACGGCCGGGTACTGCTGCGACCGTCGGGCACCGAGCAACTCGTACGCGTGATGGTCGAGGCTTCGGACATCGAAGTGGCCAGGAAGCTCGCCGACGAACTGGCGGGCACCGTCGCCTCCGTATGAGCGGACACAGCGCACCGATCGGCCGGGGGAACCGATCGGTGCGCTGTCGCGTCTAACGCAGTAGGTCGCGAAGAGAGGGTGGGGCAATGAGCGATGGGCTCGAGGTGGACGTCGCGGTGGTGACGGACGCGGGCGCGAGACTGCTGCGGTCGGCGGAGGTCCTGAGGCAGCAGGTCGCCGAGACCGCCCGGCTGGAATTCGGTGGGGCGCACGCGGGTCGCGACTACGCCGCGAAGGGTGACGCGGTGCGTGACGCCCTCGGCGTCGTCGAGGTCGCGCTCGGGCAGTGGGCCGCGGACGCGGAATCGTTCGGTCACGCGTTCCGGGCCGCCGCGGCGCGCTACTCGGGAACGGACGCGAACGTCACCGCCGACGTGAACGGGGTGCAGTGGTGACCACGGATCCGAGAACGCTGATCGACGACCCGAACCTGAGCCGCGAATACAAGGAGCAACTCCTCCAGGCCTGGGCCGCCTCCCGCGAGGAGGACGAGGAGTCGTGGCAGTCATACTTCGACGAGTACGGGCTCGACAAGCGTGACCGGACTCCGTCCGCCGATCAGCGGTACGCCGCGTTGTTGGAGGACGGCAGCGACGCCCAGACCGCGAACGCATCCCGGAACGCGCTGGGGGAGCACCTGCGCCCGGATGGTCTCAACGTTCCCGACGAGATGCTCGATCTCGGCGCGCGCGGCCTCGAATTCTTCGAGTTGTTCCTTCCCGCGGCGAGAAAACTGGGATACGAGTCTCGCGAACTCACCGACTACTACGCGAGGTTCGACGCCGAGCGGGGGATGCGACTGAACGTACTCGCCCGCGACGTCGACACCCTCGGACGCAGCCTCGACACGGCCCGCACCGAACTCGTTGAGAACGAGAGATGCGTCGCCGCAGTGCGAACCGGGTGGAGCGGAGTCGCCGCCGCGGCAGCGATCGACGCCGCCGACCGACAGAACGTCCAGGCGGACGCCACCATTGGTCGGCTCCACGGACTCGCCGAGGTGCTGTTCGAGGCGAACCTCACGCTGAGCGCCGCGGTGACGACCAAGGCGTACAAGGTGGTGTCTCTGCACCAGCCGACGGTCGGGGGGTACAGCGCGGCACAGATCGACGTTCTCGCGCAGATCTACGCCGACGGCAAGGACGGCGACAACTCCGCCGCGAAGGACTGCATGGAAGACGCGTCCTACTGGTTCCCCGAACTCGCCGACGACGACTACCGGCACGTCAACGGCCTGTACAAGGACGGGGGCGCTGGTGCGCTCCGCCGACTCGACCGTGGCGACGTGGTGCGGCGGGCCGCCGGAGTCACCAAGGACTGGCTCGACGCGAACTTCCGCCACGTGTACGAGGAGAAGCAGCAGGAGTTCACCGCTGCGTGTGCGGACTGCGCCGAAGCGGTGCACGCCGCCTACGACGCCGTCATCGCCGAGGCGCGGTCGATCGAGGTGCAGCCCGGTTTTCGTCCCGAGGACACAACCGATCCGGCACCCGCGCCGAGGGTGCCCGAGGTGCCACACGCCGACACCGCCCCCACCGCTGCGCCGGCGCCCGCTCCCGCACCTGCTGCGCCGACTGCGCCCGCCGCGGCACCTGCAACGGACGGATCGGCGTACGTCCCGCCTCGATCCGGTGGCGGGGACGCGGTCACCAGTCCGATGGCTGCGGCACCGCCGATGGCCGCGGCACCGCCGATGGTCGCCGTGCCCCCGATGCCTACTGCTCCGGGCCTCGGGAGCATTCCCGGCCCCGGTGATCTGGTGCGTCAGGGGCTCGCCGGAGGTCTGGTGGATCTCGGTTCGATCCTTCGCCCGTTGATCGAGGACACCGTCTCGGCCCTCACCGACAGGGACGACGAGGAACGGAACACCGAGGACCTCGGCGACGAACACGCCGATCCGCGGGAGGACGACGGCGAGTCGGCCGACGGCGCGTCACACGACAAGAGCCTCGAACTGAACCTCGACGGAAAGTCGTGGACGCTCGCCGTCGATGCCGACGGTCAGGGGATTCATCTGGAGATGAGCGACGGACAGGGCGGGACGGCCAGGTTCGGAGTCGAGATCGGCCCGGAGGGCCTGCCGCAGATCACAGCGGAAACCGCTGCCGGCGAAGGAGACTCCGGTGACGCAGACTGCGCACCCGCCTCGCCGACCCCGGAATCGCAGGTCAGCGCTGGTGCCGCGGACGCCCCGAACGCGACAACCGAAGAAGCGCCGACGCCCGGTGGCGCTGCCGCGGACGACGTCCCGGACCACGAGAACACACCGGCCCTTGCGCCGGACGGCGACGCCGCCGTCCCGCAACCACAGGTGGTGTCAGTGCAGCAGGAGCCGGTACCCGAGACACCCGTCGAGGCCCCGCCGCTACAGGAACCGCGGTCCGCACCCGAACTGGCGACAGGTCCCGTGGCCGGATTCGACAGCGGCGCCGAGTTGGCCGAGGCCGGGCCGCTGTGAGCCACCGAGTCGCACAGTTGCGTGCACAACGGGCACAGATGCGAGCCGACCTGGAAATGTTCCGGGAGCGGATCGACGAGCGCAGAGCCAGAGACGAGGAAGCCTCGGGGAACCGGTCCGGCCGCGGCCGGACCGAGTCCGCAGAGGCGCCGCCTGCGGCTGCGCAACCGAGAACACTCGACGACGACGAGTTCTATCGGCCGCGCAGCTGGCTGGTGTGACCGGAGCCGTCAGATGTGCGGGAGCACGCCCTTGAATCCGGCGTCGGTGTGCTCCTCGTGCGGATCGACGAGCGTGGTGTGGGGAAGTTCGGTATCCGCCTTCGCGAACGCCTCATACTTCTGGTCCTCGGTGAGGTGATACAGCAAAAAACCGGTGAGCAGCGCGCGTGTGATCTGCTGGGTCTTCCGCTCGGAACCGCCGATTCCGAGTGCACCCAGGAGGCGGCGTCCTTCGGTGAGCCCCGACTCCTTCGCCCCATTGACGGTGCGCAGGACGTGTTCGCCGCCCCACGCCTCGGCCAGCGCCTTGGCGTTGCTGTTCATGGTGTCGATGTCGGCACCGGCGACGACGAGACCCGGCGCTGTGATCTTGGACGCATATTTCTCGGCCTTCGGTGCGGTCGGTGCCGGGAAAAGGGCGGCGACCGCCGACACGTCCCGCTGCGCGGCGGCGAGCACTGCCACACCGGCACCCATCCCGTGTCCTGCGAACGCGACGCGGTCGGGCTGCACGCTGATCTGGCCGGGGCCGAGCCGCACGCCCACACAGATGTCGAGGGTGGCCCGCAGGTCGGTGGCGAGGCCCAGGTGGGAGGGCACGGGACCGCGTTCACTGTTGGGGGCGGCTACGACGATTCCCCACGAAGCCAGATGCTCGAGCGTCTTCCGGTAGTGGTCGGCACCTGCCATCCAGCTGTGCGCGAACGCGACGGCGGGCAGGTTGAAGCCTGATTCGGGCGTGTATACGACGCCCGGCTGTCCGGCGAGTGCGAGGTCACCCCGCAGCACGCGGTGCGGTCCTCGCTTGGACAGTTCACGGGCCAGGGTCTTCGGTTTCGGCGCCACGGGGAGAACGTTATCCGATTCACGGGCCGGCGAGAGAGCCGATGCGGCCCACACTCCGACTTCGCCGCGTCGCCCGGTCCAAGTACCCTGATGAACCATGTGCGGAATCGTGGGATACGTCGGCCACCGGCAGGCTCTGACTGTTGTGGTGGAGGCCTTGCGGCGAATGGAATACCGCGGATACGACTCTGCCGGCATCGCCGTGCTCGACGGACACGGCGGCATGGCGGTCGAGCGGAAGGCGGGTCGTCTCGCGAATCTCGAGGCCGAACTCGACGAGGTCGGGGCCGAGCACTTCACCGGGAGCACCGGGATCGGTCACACGCGGTGGGCCACGCACGGCAGGCCGACCGACCGCAACGCGCACCCGCATCGTGACGCGGGCAACACGGTCGCCGTCGTGCACAACGGCATCATCGAGAACTTCGCCCCGCTGCGGGCCGAACTCGAGCACGACGGAGTCGACTTCGCCAGCGACACCGACACCGAGGTCGCGGTGCACCTCGTCGCCCGCGCCTACGCCTCGGGCGAGACGGCCGGTGACTTCGTCGCGAGCGCGCTGAGCGTGCTGCGCAGGCTCGAGGGCGCGTTCACGCTCGTCTTCACGCACTCGGACCACCCGGACACCATCGTCGCGGCGCGCCGCTCGACGCCCCTCGTCATCGGGGTCGGCGACGGCGAGACGTTCCTCGGGTCCGATGTCGCGGCGTTCATCGAGCACACCCGTGACGCGGTCGAGCTGGGGCAGGACCAGGTCGTGGTGATCACCGCGGACGGGTACTCGATTCTGAACTTCGACGGATCCGAGGCGCAGGGCCGCCCGTTCCGCATCGACTGGGACCTCGCCGCCGCCGAGAAGGGCGGCCACGACTACTTCATGCTCAAGGAGATCGAAGAGCAGCCGGCCGCCGTCGCCGACACCCTGCTCGGTCACTTCCAGGACGGGAAGATCGTTCTCGACGAGCAGCGACTGTCGGATCAGGAGCTGCGCGACGTCGACAAGGTCTTCGTCGTCGCCTGCGGCAGCGCCTACCACTCGGGGCTGCTCGCGAAGTACGCCATCGAGCACTGGACCCGCCTGCCCGTGGAGGTCGAGCTCGCCAGCGAATTCCGCTACCGCGACCCGGTCCTGGACCGGTCGACGCTGGTCGTGGCCATCTCGCAGTCCGGTGAGACGGCCGACACCCTCGAGGCCGTGCGCCACGCCAAGGACCAGAAGGCGCGGGTGCTGGCGGTGTGCAACACCAATGGCGCCCAGATTCCGCGCGAGGCCGACGCCGTCCTCTACACCCGGGCAGGTCCGGAGATCGGTGTCGCGTCGACCAAGGCGTTCCTCGCGCAGGTCACGGCGAACTACCTGGTCGGTCTGGCCCTCGCCCAGGCCCGCGGCACCAAGTACCCGGACGAGGTCGCACGCGAGTACGCCGATCTCGAGGCCATGCCCAACCTGGTGAGCCGGGTACTCGAGACGGTCGAGCCGGTGCGGGCTTTGGCGCGGGAGCTGGCGTCGTCGTCGACTGTGCTGTTCCTGGGCCGCCACGTGGGCTACCCCGTGGCGCTCGAGGGTGCGCTCAAGCTCAAGGAGCTGGCGTACATGCACGCCGAGGGCTTCGCGGCCGGTGAGCTCAAGCACGGGCCGATCGCGTTGATCGAGGACGGGCTGCCGGTGATCATCGTGATGCCGTCCCCGAAGGGGCGTGCGGTGCTGCACTCGAAGCTGCTGAGCAACATCCGGGAGATCCAGGCCCGCGGCGCGCGGACCGTCGTGATCGCGGAGGAAGGCGACGAGGCCGTGCGCCCGTTCGCCGACCACCTGATCGAGATCCCGGCGGCGCCGACGCTGCTGCAGCCGCTGCTGTCGACGGTGCCGTTGCAGGTGTTCGCGGCGGAGGTCGCGCAGACACGGGGCTACGACGTCGACAAGCCGCGTAACCTCGCCAAGTCCGTCACCGTCGAATAGCAGCGACCGCAGGGGCGTGGCCGGGCCGCGCCCCTACGGGGTGACCACGACGGTGCCCGTCATCTCGGGGTGCAGCGAACACGTGTATTCGTAGGTCCCCGGTTCGGTGAACGTGTGCGTGAACGTGCCGGTCTGCATCAACCGGCTCCGCAGCACGCTCTTCGCGGCGCCGACACCCACCACGTCGTGGGTGACGCCCCGGTCGTCGAAATTCCAGGTGACGGTGTCTCCTGCCGTGACGGTGAGCGTCGCGGGCGCATACGCCATGTTCGCGACCTGCACGACGGGTCCGGTCGGTGGCTCGGGCGGCGCGCTGTCCGGCGAACCGCATCCGGACACGGCGCCCGCCATCGAAATGCTTGCGGCGAGAGCCACTCCGGCGATCCACGAGCTTCCACGTCCACGCATGACGTCGAGCGTAGTCTGGCCCGGTACCGACCCTTCTCGACGAGGAGTTCCCATGCGGGGCTACTACACCGCTGACGAGGTTCGAGCCGCGGAGGCGCCGTTGCTGGCGTCTCTTCCCGACGGCGCGCTGATGCGACGCGCAGCGCACGGGCTCGCCGCGGTGGCGGCGGCGGAGCTGCGGGCGCGGACCGGGGGCGTCGCCGGTCGAACGATCACGGTGCTGGTGGGGTCCGGGGACAACGGCGGGGACGCGCTGTGGGCGGCGTCGATGCTGCGCAAGCGCGGTGCCGCGGCCACCGCGGTCCTGCTGAAACCGGAGAAGGCGCACGCGGCCGGGCTGGCGGCGTTCACCGCGGCCGGCGGCCGGGTGGCCGCCCCTTCGGACGAGCTGGGCCTGCCCGATCTGGTGATCGACGGGATCGTGGGGATCTCCGGCAGGGGGCCGCTGCGACCCGATGCTGCGGCGCTGGTCGACCGGATCGAGGCCCCGATCGTGTCGGCGGACCTGCCGAGCGGTGTGGACCCGGACACGGGAGCGGTCGACGGGCCCGCCGTGCGGGCCGCCGTCACCGTCGCATTCGGTGCCCTCAAACCGGTCCACGCGCTCGGTGCGGCGCACTGCGGCCGTGTCGAGCTCGTGGACATCGGACTGTCGCTCGGCGATGCCGGGATCACTGCCCTCGACGCCGCCGACGTGGGTGCCGCATGGCCGGTGCCGGGCTCCGACGACGACAAGTACTCGCAGGGCGTGGTGGGGGTGGTCGCGGGCAGCGACGGCTACCCGGGCGCCGGTGTGCTGTGCACGGGCGCCGCGGTCACGGCCACGTCGGGGCTCGTCCGCTACGCCGGGCCGTGCACGAACGAGGTTCTCGCGCACTCGCAGGAGGTGATCGCGACCGCCGATCTCGCGAAGGCGGGACGCGTCCAGTCGTGGGTGGTCGGGCCGGGCATGGGAACCGACGACGCCGCCCGTCGCACGCTGCGGACGGTGCTCGAGTCCGATGTGCCCGTGCTCGTCGACGCGGACGGTCTGACCCTGCTCGCCGAGGACCCGGACCTCGTGCGTTCGCGGACCGCCGCGACACTGCTGACCCCGCACGCCGGGGAGTTCGCCCGGCTGACGGGGACGGATCCGGGTCCGGACCGGGTGGCGTCGGCACGCGCTCTCGCTGCCGACTGGGATGTTCACCTGCTGCTCAAGGGGCGGGCCACGGTGATCGCGGAACCCGGGGGCCGGATCTTCGTCAACGAGGCGGGCGGATCGTGGTCCGCCACCGCGGGGGCGGGGGACGTGCTCGCCGGGATCATCGGCTCACTCATGGCGGCGGGCATCGCCCCGGCGCGGGCCGCCGCGGTGGGTGCGCGAGCTCACTCGCTGGCCGCGAACCTGGCTGCCCGTGGCGGTCGCGCGGACCTCTCCGCAGGGCGCGGAACAGCACCGATCTCCGCCGGGACGCTGCTCGCACACCTCAGGGAGTCGATCAGAGTCCTCCGTGCGGGGGTGTCACCCGAAGAAATGCCGGCCTCCTCGTGAATGGCAGGATCGAACATATGACGCTTGCTGAAGCAGTACCGGCCGACGACCACGGACACAGCGAACCCGCAGCGCCCGCACAGGCGGCGCCGGCACCGCAGGCCGAGGCCGTGGTCGATCTGGACGCGATTGCGCACAACGTCCGCATCCTGCGCGACAGTGCCCGGGACGCGGCGATGATGGCCGTCGTGAAGGCGGACGGCTACAACCACGGCGCGGTGCCCGTGGCACGCGCAGCGCTGGCCGCCGGAGCGTCGGAACTGGGCGTGACGACGGTGTCGGAGGCGCTGACTCTGCGCCGCGCGGGCATCGACGCACCCGTCCTCGCCTGGCTGCACACCGTCGACGCCGATTTCGCCCCCGCGATCGCGGCCGGCGTCGAACTCGGCGTGTCCTCACCGCGTCACCTCGCCGCGGTGGTCGCAGCCGCCCGGAGCGTCGGTGTCACGGCGATCGTCACGATCAAGGTCGACACCGGACTGAACCGCAACGGGGTGGCACCCGACGAACTGGCGCAGGTCCTCGTCGATCTGGCGCGCGCACAGGCCGAGGGCTCGGTGCGGCTGCGCGGCATCTTCTCGCATCTCGCCCACGCCGACGAGCCGCACCACGCCTGGATCGATTCCCAGCGCGACCGACTGGTCAGCGCGATCGCGGATGCCAAGCGTCAGGGACTGATCCCCGAAGTGGTGCACCTGTCCAATTCCGCGGCCACCCTGACCCGTCCCGACCTGCGGTTTGACATGGTTCGCCCGGGAATCGCGATATATGGGTTGTCGCCCGTACCCGAACTCGGTCAGTTCGGGTTGCGCCCGGCGATGACACTGCGATCGAGGGTGGCTCTGGTGAAGAAGGTAGCGGCAGGTGAAGGCGTGTCCTACGGGCACCAGTGGGTGGCCCCACGGGATACGACGGTGGCGCTGCTGCCGTTCGGGTACGCAGACGGGCTCCCGCGCTCGCTCAGCGGCCGTTTCGAGGTCCAGCTGGGCGCGGAACGACGGCCGGGGATCGGGCGTGTGTGCATGGACCAGGTGGTCGTCGATCTCGGACCGGACGGCGGGGGAGTCCGGGAGGGGGACACCGCGGTGTTCTTCGGCAACGGAGATCTCGGCGAGCCCATCGCGCAGGCATGGGCCGACGAACTCGACACCATCCACTACGAGGTGGTGACGGGGGTACGCGGACGCACGGTGCGCAGTTACGTCGGCGGAACGGGTACGTAGGACATGGGTGTGTCGAAGCGTCTGGGGCTCGTCGGCGGCCTGCTGAGCGCGCTGGCGCTCGGTTCGGTCGCCGGTGTCAACGCGCTGCGCAGCGCGACCCGGCCGGGCCGCGAGATCTACGGTGACGAGGACTTCACGCTGATGTCGCGGGACCGGCGCAGTGTCGTGGTCACCGAGGACGGCGTCGCGCTCGCGGTCCGCGAGGTCGGTCCCGAGGCCGCGGCGGTGACGGCGGTGTTCATGCACGGCTACTGCCTGGACATGACGTCGTGGCATTTCCAGCGCCGCCAGCTCGCCGAGCGGTGGGGCGACGACGTGCGGATGGTGTTCTACGACCAACGCGGGCACGGCGATTCGGGTGTGCCGTCCACGCCGAGCTGCACCATCGCTCAGCTGGGCGCCGATCTCGCGACCGTGATCGAGGCGAAGGTCCCCACCGGACCGGTTCTGCTCGTGGGGCATTCGATGGGTGGGATGACGGTGCTTGCCTTCGCCGGGCAGCGGCCCGACCTGGTGGCGTCGCGAGTGGTCGGTGTGGGCCTGATTGCCACGGCCGCCGCGGGCCTCAGCGAGACCGGATTGACGCGGAACCTGCAGAACCCGGTCATCGACGGCTTCCGGCTGGCCGTCCGGACGTCGCCCGAACTCGTCCAGCACGCGCGCGGCGCGGCCCGCGTGCTGATCACCCCGATCCTGCGGGCAGCGTCGTACGGCACGGACGTCAGCCCGCGGCTGCACAAATTCTCCGACTCCATGCTGGACCGGACGTCGGTGGTCACCATCGTGAACTTTCTGCGCACCCTCGAATTGCACGACGAGTCCGCGTCACTCGAGGCGATCGAGCGCATCCCGTCCGTCGTGGTGTGCGGCGACAGCGACATGATCATCCCGTTCGGCAGCTCCCGGAAACTGGCAGCGGACCTTCCGGAGTCCGAACTGGTGCGGGTGCGCGGTGCCGGCCACCTCGTGCAGCTCGAGTTCCCGTCCGTGGTGTCGGATGCGGTCGACCGGGTGCTGCATCGTGGCCTGGCGACGTACGAATCGCGTGAGCAGTCCGATGTCGGCTGAAGAGGGAGTGTTGCCCGTGAGCGGGACCGTGGTGTTGCCGACGGCGGAGGAGACCGAGCAGTTCGGGCGGGACCTCGCCCGGGGACTCGTCGCCGGGGATCTCGTGGTCCTCGACGGACCCCTCGGTGCGGGGAAGACCGCACTGACGAAGGGAATCGGAGCCGGGCTCGGCGTGCAGGGGCGAGTGACTTCGCCCACATTCGTGATCGCGCGGGAGCACCGGGCGGGAACGCGACCCGACGGGGGCGCACCGGTCGGAATGGTGCACGTGGACGCGTACCGCCTGGGCGGAAGCGGCCCGCACGCGCTGGACGAACTCGACGCGCTCGACCTCGACACCGACCTGGCTGCAGCGGTTGTCGTCGTCGAATGGGGCGAGGGCATTGCCGAGCAGCTGGCCGATCGTCACCTGCGGGTGCGCCTGCGCCGCGAACCGGAGACGGATGTCCGCACCGCCCACTGGGAGTGGATTTCCTGACGGGGTCGGGTGTCGGGAGCGGTTCTGACGTGCGAGTACCCTCAGTTACCGTGCTTGTTCTCGCCATCGACACGTCCACGCCTGCCGTGACCGCCGGAGTCGTCCGGGTTTCGGCCGATTCCGCATCAGTGGAGGCGGTGGACACCCTCGCGGTGCGCGTGACGGTCAACCCGCGCGCCCACGCGGAAGTGCTCACCCCGCACATCCTCGAGTGCCTCACCGAGTCGGGTCACGTCGCCGCGGACCTCGACGCGGTGGTGGTCGGCGCCGGACCGGGGCCGTTCACCGGACTGCGCGTGGGGATGGCCACCGCCGCCGCGTTCGCCGACGCCCTCGGTATTCCGGCCCACGGCGTGTGCAGCCTCGACGCCATCGCCGCACAGGTGGACGGTGACCGGAATCTGCTCGTCGTCACGGATGCACGCCGGCGTGAGGTGTACTGGGCGCGCTACTCGGCAGGATTGCGAGTGGAAGGCCCCGCGGTGGTGAAGCCGCGCGAGCTCGAGCCGATGCCGTCCGAGGTGGTGGCGGGATCGCCGTCACACGTCGACTTCTTCGATCTGCCGGTCGAACCCGTGGAAACACCGTCGCCCGCAGGGCTGGTCGCGGTGGCCGCGGATGCCCTGTTCAGTGGTGCGGCACCGGCGGCGCTCGTACCGCTCTACCTGCGGCGCCCGGACGCGGTCGAACTGGCGGACCGGAAGAAATGACATTCCGCATCGAACCGATGGCGGCCGCGGACGCCGAACGGTGCGCGGAGCTCGAAACACTCCTCTTCGCCGGTGACGGGCCCTGGAGCGCCGGCGCATTCAGAGCGGAACTCGCCGCCCCGCACGTGCACTACACCGTGGCGCGGGACGACACCGGCCACGTCGTCGGGTACGCCGGAATCGCCCTGCTGGGCAACGGTTCGCATCCCGAATCCGAGATACACACCATCGGAACGGACCCGGCGTGTCAGCGCCGGGGTATCGGCGGGGCACTCCTCGACGAACTCCTGCGTGTGGCCGACGCGCGGGGTGGCCCGGTGTTTCTCGAAGTGCGCACCGACAACGACGCGGCGATCGCCCTGTACAGACGTGAAGGATTCGAGATCGTGGGAACCCGTAAGAAGTACTACCAACCGAGCGGTGCGGACGCCTTCACGATGCGTCGCCCCGGATCGGGTGAGGAGCCGGTGCAATGATCGTCATGGGGATCGAAAGCTCTTGTGACGAGACCGGAGTCGGCATCGTCCGGTGGAACGGTGACGGAACGTGCGAACTCGTCGCGGACGAGGTCGCATCCAGCGTCGAAGAGCATGCACGGTACGGCGGGGTGGTGCCGGAGGTCGCGTCCCGCGCGCACCTCGAGGCGATCGTCCCGACGATGCGGCGGGCCCTCGCCGCGGCCGGTATCGCCAAGCCGGACGCTCTCGCCGTCACCATCGGACCCGGTCTGGCCGGCGCCCTGCTCGTCGGTGTCGCGGCCGCGAAAGCCTATGCGGCGGCGTGGGACGTCCCGTTCTACGCGGTGAACCACCTCGGCGGTCACGTCTCGGTCGACACCCTAGAACACGGACCGATGCCGCCGTGCGTGGCGCTGCTCGTGTCCGGTGGGCACACCCACCTCCTGCACGTCGAGGATCTCGCGAAGCCCATCGTCGAACTCGGTACCACCGTGGACGACGCGGCCGGCGAAGCCTTCGACAAGGTGGCCCGCCTCCTCGGCCTCGGATTCCCCGGTGGCCCGGCCCTCGACGCCGCGGCGCAGGACGGCGACCGAGACGCCATTCCCTTCCCGCGCGGGATGACCGGGCCACGGGACGCCCGGCACGACTTCTCGTTCTCCGGGCTGAAGACGGCTGTCGCACGGTACGTGGAGTCCAAGGAGCGGGCAGGGGAGGCCTGTTCGGTGCCGGATATCGCCGCGAGTTTCCAGGAGGCCGTGGCGGACGTGCTGACGATGAAAGCGGTGCGCGCGGCCCGCGACGTCGGCGTGGACACACTCGTTCTCGGTGGCGGCGCCACGGCCAACTCGCGCATCCGCGCACTCGCCGAGGAACGCTGCGCCGAAGCCGGACTGACCCTGCGGGTGCCGAAACCGCGCCTGTGCACCGACAACGGAGTGATGATCGCCTCGCTCGGCGCGCATCTGATCGCCGGCGGCGCCGCGCCGTCCCTGCTCACCGTGGCGAGCGACCCCGGACTGTCGGTGGCGACCAGTCAGGTGTTCAGCTGACCGGAATCGTGACGGTCTGCGTGGCCGGGGGAGTGAGCGCCTCGCCGGGCTGAGCACCACTCGGTTGCGCCGCATCGGGACTCGGAGCAACGGTGCCCGGGGCCGGGATCATCGGGAAGAGCCCTTCGGGCGCCGCGGGTGCAGTGGATTCCGCGGGCGCGGCGGGCGTCTCGGTGGGCGGCGGTGCTACTTCCGGTACGTCGGGTGCGGGCGTACCCGGGCTCGGTTCGTTCGGTGTGGATTCTCCCGGAACCTGCGGCCACAGCGGCGGAATCGCGGGCCATTCGATGTGCGGCCACGACGGCTGCGACGGGTTCGTTCCGGGCAGCGTCGGACGCGGGGGAGCCGTGGGTGTCGGCACCGGGGTGGTGGTGCGCGGCGTCGTGGTCTCGCTCGTCGAATCGGGCGTCTGCTCGGGGGTCCGGTCCGTCTGCGGTTCGGACGTGGGCGGGGCAACCTGATTCGGGTAGTACTCCGACGTCGGCGTCGGATCGTACGACGGAATCCGCGTGGCGGGCGGTTCGTCCGACGTCGTGGTCGTGACCTGCTCGGTGGTCTGGAACATGTCCGTCCCCGCAGGGGAGACGTTGGGGTCGGGTGCGGGCGCGAGTTCCTTCACGCCGTAGCCGAGAACGAGCCCTCCGACCACGAGGGCGCCGACGAGTGCCCCCGACACCTTGGCGGCCGAACCGGGGCGGGTCGACTCGGTGGCCGGGTAGTCGCGGATGGCGGAGGAGACGGCGAGCAACGCCGCACCTTTCGCGGTCGCCGTGTCGGGTTCGGGCATCACGATGACCCGTGCGGTGAACGCGTCGGCGACGGCGGCGGTGATCGCGGGTATGTTCGCGCCGCCACCGACCAGGGCCAGGGCGTCCGGTTGACGCGGGGAGTCCGCGACGGTGGCACGGATGAACTCCACCGCGACCCGGACGGTCGGTGCGGCGATCTCGTCGAACCTGGTGCGGCTGATCTCGATCGGGCGGATGCCGTGCAGGTCGATGTCGACGTGCGCATTCGGCTCCGAGGACAACTGCTCCTTGGCGACGCGGCACCGCGCCGAGAGCAGGTCGCGGTCCAGGTGCCGCAGGGGATGCGGGGTGGCGAGCCTGCCGACGACGTGGTGGAAGACGAGGTCGTCGATTCCGGTGCCGCTCACGTGGCTCGTGCGGTCGGCGTGCAGGACGGTGCCGTCGACCTGGTCGACGACGGCGACGGACAGTCCGGACTCGCCGAAGTCGACGATCGCGACCGTGGCATGCTGGGCGACCTCGCCGGTGTGCCGAAGATAGGTGAGGGTGGCGGCGGTCTCGGGCACGAGATGCACGCGGTGCCGCTGCCTGCTGACGGCGCTGCGGATCGAATGCGCCTGCTCCGCCGTCCGGTACGCGACAGCGAACGCGTCGGGTGTGGTGGGGTCGGCAGGAACCTGGGTGGTCATCAGTGAGATGGAGGAACGGACCAGGTCGCCGAGGTCGGTGTGCGCCTGATCGGCCGACAGGTAACGGAACTCGACGTTCTGCGTACCGTTGGAGGCGGTGGTGACGAGGGCGGAACCCACACCGGCCGCACCGGTCGACATCCCCAAGGACATACCCATCACACACACCCCCTCACGTTTTCGACGCGTGACCTGCTGTCTCTGTCGGAACGCCCTGTTCAGCGGGGAATCCCTGCCCGTTGAATCGGCGACTGTTATCTGAACGTTACAGAAAACAAACGGATTTCGCTCCCGACTTTCGGCCGCGGAAGACGAGGATGGCGCTCGATATCCGGTCTCACCTGCACAGTTGTCCAAAGGAATCTGATGCGACGCGCCAGCGATTTTCGCAACCTCACCAGACGTGAGCGCCGACGGCTTCTGCTGCGTGCGGTTCTGCGCCCGCTGGTCACCGTCTTCCTGTGCACGGTGGTCTACTTCGCTCTGCCGTGGACGTCGCTCGGGGAAGTGTCCGCCCTGTTTTTCCTGGCGGGCGGCTTGCTCGTGGTCGCGCTGGTCGCGGGCTGGCAGATCTGGCGGATCGTCGAGTCCGACGTACCGGCGCTCCAGGCGATCGAGGCACTGGCCCTGATCCTGCCGCTCTACCTGCTCGGGTTCTCGGCAGGATATTGCCTGATGTCCGAAACTGATCCGGGTTACTTCACCGAACCCCTCACGCGGATGGGTGCGTTGTACTTCTCGCTCACCATCTTCTCGACCGTCGGGTTCGGCGACATCGCCGCGACGACGGATCCGTCGCG
>NZ_LTCZ01000397.1:0-34655 GCF_001583455.1 Rhodococcus sp. LB1
AAGTACTCACGGGCGCCGAAGGCGCACGGACACTAGCCTGGTCGGTATGGAGGCACGGGACCTACGCGTATCGGATGCGGAGCGCGAACACGTCGGCGAATTGTTGCAGCGGGCGGTGGGCCAGGGGATGCTCTCGCTCGGTGAGTTCACCGAACGGATGGACACGGCACTCGCCGCGAAGACGCGGGCGGAGCTGAACGTCGTGCTGGTGGATCTGCCGGGAATCCAGCTGATCTCCGAGTTCACGCCGCCGCCGTACCCCGACCAGCCGTACGTGTCTCGCCCGGCGCCGCCGGTTCCGCCGGTCCCGCACCGGTCGCCCGCGCCGCCGCCGGGCGACGTCATCCGGGGCCGGATGTCGTCGGTCAGCCGCACCGGCTCGTGGAACGTTCCTCCCGCCCTCGAGGTGAACACCCGGCTGTCGACGGTGACGCTCGATTTCACGCGGGCCGTCATGACCACGCAGGTGGTGCACGTGACGATCGACGACTACGCGAGCACGATCTCGCTGATCGTGCCGGAAGAGGCGACGGTCGACCTCAACGGCGTCGAAACGGTCGGCGGTTCCGCGACCAACAAGGTGCGGACCGGCCCGCCCATCGGCCCGCTGCACGTCGTCGTGCGAGGCAAGGTGAGGTTCGGGAACGTGACCGCCAAACACCCTTTCGGCACCTCGATTCGCCGAATGTTCGGGTAGCACGACGCAGGCCTCTCGAGTAGGCCTACTCATGTGTGGGTGCCGTCGCCGCAGGACGATTGATCCATGTCCACACCTGGTACTCCTTCGATCGACCCCCGGTTGGTCGCGCAGCTCTCCGGTGACTTCTCGGCGCTCGGGCAGCAGATGCGTCACGTGGGTGAGAACCTCGCCGTCCTGCAGGCGCAGCTCGCGAGCGTCCCGCGGCCCCAACTGCAACCCCCACCCCAACCCGCGCCGCAGCCGATGTACCGACCCCCGGTGCCGCAGGCGCACCCGGTCGCCCAGCCGCCCCCGCCGGCCGTCCCATACCGTCCCGCTCCGGCGCCACCGCCCCGGGTGGCTCGCGAACCCTGGTGGCAGCGCGACGGGGTGATCAGCCGCGTGCTGGCCGTCGCGGGAGTCGCCGTCACCCTGATCGGTGTCGTGATGCTGCTCGTGCTGGCGGCGCAGGCCGGCTTCTTCGGTCCGGAACTGCGCGTCGTGGCGGGCGGGTTGTTCTCGGCCGGCCTCGTCTACACCGGTGCCCGCGTCTTCGGCCGGCCCGGCGGCCGGGTGGGCGGGATCGCGCTCGCGGCGACGGGTATCGCCGGCGCCTACCTCGACGTCGTGGCCGTGGCAGTCGTCTATCACTGGTTGCTGCCGGTGCTCGCGATGGTCGTGGCACTCGGGATCGCGGGAGCCGGTGTCGCACTGGCCGTCAGGTGGGGTTCGCAACCCCTCGCTCTGCTCGTGGTGACCGGCGCCGCCGTGCTCGCCCCCGTCCTCACCGACGGCATCACGCTCACCCTCATCGGGTTCCTGTTCGTCATCCAGGTCGCCAGCTTCCCCGCGCAACTCGGTCGCGACTGGCTGTACCTGGCGATCGCGCGAACGTGCCCGGTGGTGATCGCGCTGCTGATCGCGATCGCGAGTTCCGGACTGTCCGACCGGCCGGAGAGGTTCTGGCTGCTCGCATCCGCCGCACTGGTCGCCCTGTTCGGGCTGGTCTCGTCGATCATCCTGTTGCGCAGCAACTCTCGTGACGTCACCGCAACCGCGATGATCGTCACGACGGCCGTCCCGATGCTGGTGATCGGCCACCTCTTCGACCGGCTCGGGTCCACGCTGATCGCGCTGGCATTGGCCGCCGCGATGTTCGCCGCGTTCGCGGCGGCGCGGTCGTTGCCGGGACACGCACGGATCGCGCTTGCGGGCATGGGTACCCTCGCCCTGCTCGAGGCCTGCCTCATCGGTTCGAGCGAAGACCTCGCGCCGCTCGTCCTGCTCGGGGTGGCGGCACTGTTCCTCACCATCGGCGGGCAGGCGGAGTCGCGGATCACGTACGCCGTCGGTGCAGTCTTCACCGTCGTCGGCGGGTTCGCCTTCGTGATCACCGCGCCGCCGTTCGTCCTCGTCGACGAGCACAGTGCGCTCGACTCGCTCGGGGTGACCACGGTGCTGTCCTCGCTGGTGCTGGCGGGAACCGTCTTCCTGTTCGTCTGGTACGCGCACACGCTGAAACTGCTGAGCGACAACACCGCCCAGCCGTGGTGGGTGCTCGCCGGGCTGGTGATCCTGTACGCCGTCACCACCGCGACGGTGTCCGCGGGCACGGCGCTCACTGGGACGTCCGCAGGATTCATCGCCGGACACTGCGCCGCGACCATCGCGTGGATGGCGGCGGCGACGGCGGCACTGGTGTTCGGACTGGCTCGACGCGACTACGCGCACACCGCGCTCGGCGTCGGGCTCGGACTGACCGCGGCGGCGCTGGCGAAACTGTTCCTGTTCGACCTGGCCACCCTCGACGGACTGTTCCGCGTCCTCGCGTTCCTCGTCGTCGGCCTGCTGTTGCTCCTCGCCGGCACCCGCTACGCGCGTGAATTCGCGGAGCGGGAGGCCGGACGGGGAACGCCGAACGGCTCCGTCAGCGCCGGTTCTGCCGAGCGATGAGCTCGCTGACGCTGACGGCGTTGCCGTCGTCCGCGCGGTGCCTGCCACTCGAGGCATCGTCCGGATCGACGGGCGGTTCCTCGACGCTGCGGCGGCGCGAGCCGTTGGTCGGGGTGCCGTTGGTCGGGGTGCCGTTCGCGGGCGAGCCGTTGCTGCGCCTGCCGCCGTTCACGGGTTCCGAAGGCTCGGCGGCACGACGCCTCGACGGAATCGGCGGCACCGGGCGGGCAGGAGACGACTGGGGGGTCTCCTGCTCGTACGGCGCGGGCACCGACCGCGGCGAGCGGGTCGGCAGTGACGGCGCCGACGCACTGGGTCGCGGTTCGGCGGGCGAGGAGATCGGCCGCGGTTCGGCGGCCGACGTGGACCGGAGGTCCGCGAGCCAACTCTCGATCGGACGCGACTCGGTGGCCGGACCCGGGGCGGGGGCCGCGGGACGGGGCCGCGGAGCAGGACGCGACTGCGGTGCGGGCCGGCGGTGCGGGCCGCGACTGCGTCGGGGCCGAACGCGGCGGAGCAGGTTGCGGCAGCACAGTGGTCTGCGGTTCCGCGGTCGATGTGTCCTCGATCTCCTCCGGTGCCCGAGCGGGGCGGCCGGTCGCCGAACGGCGGGCCTCGTTCTGCGCCCGGCGCGCCTTCGCGTCGTCCTCGGACATCTTCGCGGCCAGCGCCCGCGCGGTGACCAACGGGATCGGCTCGGTGAGCGGTTCCGGTTTCCGGGGTGCGGGCGGCGCCGCGAGCTTGCGCTGCGGCGGGACGGCACCGATCGGGGTGAGCTCCGGGACGTCGGTGGGCATCAGCTCGTTGTCGAGGATGGGCTCACCGAGACCCGTCTTCTCCTGGATCCGCTTCATCCACGCCGGCGCCCACCAGCAGTCGTCGCCGAGGAGCTTCATCGTGGCGGGCACGAGGAACATACGGATGAGGGTCGCGTCGATGATCAGCGCGGCGATCATGCCGTAGGAGATGTACTTCATCATCACGAGTTCCGAGAACCCGAACGCGCCCGTGACGACGATGAGGATGAGCGCGGCCGCGGTGATGATGCGGCCCGTGTGCGCCGTGCCGATGCGGATCGACTCCGTCGTACTGGCCCCCTGCGCCCGCGCCTCGACCATGCGCGAGAGCAGGAACACTTCGTAGTCGGTGGACAGGCCGTAGACGATCGCGATGATCAGCACCAGCACCGGCGACATGATCGGGCCGGGGGTGAAGTTCAACCACTCCGAACCGTGACCGTCGATGAAGATCCACGTCAGGATGCCGAGCGTGGACCCGAGGCCCAGCGCGCTCATCAACGCCGCCTTGATCGGCAGCACCAGCGAGCCGAACGTCAGGAACATCAGCAGCGTCGTCAGGACGAGGACGGAGATCACCATCGTGGGCAGGTGGTCCAGCAGCGCGGCGATACTGTCCTGCTCGATCGCCGGGGTGCCGCCCACCAGTACCTGCACGCCGTCCGGACTGTCCATGGCGCGCAGATAGTCGATGGTCGGCTTGGACTCGTTGCGGTCGACGAGACCTGCCTTGAGGACGACCACACCGTCCTTGGCCGCGCCCTCCGGGGTGAATCGCTCGATCAGACCCGGCGCGCCACTGGCTTCCTTGATGATCTGGCCGAGCGCCTTGTTGTCGGCGTCGGACACGACGAGCTTGACCGGTTCGGTGCGCAGATTCGGGAAGATCTCGTCGAACTGTTCCTGCGCGGCGCGGGTCGAGCTGTCCGGGGGAAGGTAGGTCTCGTTGATGCCACCGAACTTGATGCCCGTCAGCGGCACGATCAGCAGGAGCAGACCGACGACGATGGGGATGGTGACCTTGAGCGGGTTACGCATCACCCAGCGGGTGAGCCGGCCCCAGATGCTCGCCTCGATCTCCTCGGTGTTCTTGGTCTGACGGAAACGGTCGAGGCTGAGGGCGTCGATGCGCTTGCCGAGGATGCCGAGGATCGCGGGCAGGATCGTGATCGACGTCAGCGCCGCCAGGCCGACCGTCGCGATGGCGCCGTAGGCGACGGACTTCAGGAAGCCCTGCGGGAACAGCAGCAGACCGCCGAGGCTGGCGACGATCATCGTCGCCGAGAAGACCACGGTGCGGCCCGAGGTCATCACCGTTCGGCGGACGGCGGAGCGGGTGTCGTACCCCTCCGCCATCTCTTCTCGGAACCGGCTGACGATGAACAATCCGTAGTCGATGGCCAGACCGAGCCCCACGAGGGAGACCACGGGCGCGACGAACGAGTTGACCTCGGTGAAGTTGGTGATCAACCGGACGACGCCGTTGGCGCCGACCACGGTCAGGCCGCCGATGATCAGCGGCAGCGCCGCCGCGACGACGCCACCGAACACGAAGAACAGCAGGATACCGACGGCCGGGATCGCCAGGATCTCCATTCGTCTGATGTCCTTGGCCATCGTGTCGTTGAGCGCACCCGACACGGGCTGGAGTCCGGCGAGTTGCACGTCGACGCCGTCGATGTAGAACTCGTCCTTGACGTCGCGGAAATTGGCCGTGACCTCGGTGTCGTTGTTCCCGACGATCGCGATGCTCTCGATCGCGTGCTGCTTGTCGGCGTCCGCGGCGGACGCCAGCTGCGGCGCGCTGCCGACCTTGAAGTAACCGCCGTTGATCTTGAGGATCTTGTCGGGGTGTTCAGCGGCCACGCGCTCGAGGTTCTCGGCGACCTTCGCCTGGAACTCCGGGTCCTCGATCGTCTTGCCCTCGGGCGCCGTGTAGAGCGCCACGACGTCGCTGTTGGTGTCGCGACCGAAGGTGCCGTCAGCCAGCTTGGCCGCGGCGACCGACTCCGAGCCCGGATCGTCCCAGCCGCTCTGGCTGAGATGCTTCTCGAGGCCCAGGCCGTACGCGGCCGAACCCAGCAACAAGGCAACCATGATGCCGATGACGGTGAATCGGGCCCGGTAGACGACGCTTCCCCAGCTCGCGAACACTGATCAACTCCTACTCGGCAGCACTCTTCCGCCCGACGAGCAGGGCGGAAAGCGGTCGGAACGGCTGCAACCAGGCACCCTCGTCGGGCAGTGTGTCGAGGCTGACCCGAGGGAGCGGCTCCCGGAACACGCCGGGGATGTCCTCGAGATCGACGAAGTCCAGAAGGTCGGACGCAACCGCCCAGCTGGCGTGCTCGCGGAACCCGAGTATCTGGACCGGAATGCCGGTCGCGGCGATGTCCTCCAACGGCTCGCGGAACGCTTGACCGTCGGCGGAGGCGACCATGACACCGGCCAGCCCCTCGCCATGACGAAGCGCGATGTGGTCCAGCATGTCGGAATCGACGTCGCTGTCCTCATCGATCTTCGGCTTGGCGAACACCGCGAAGCCCACATTACGCAAGGCTTCGACCCACGGTCTCACGACATCGGCGCTGCCAGCCGCGATGTTGGTGAAGACCGTCGCCTCGGGTTCGAGTGTGTCGGTGCCGGACGCGGACAGTTCCGCAGTCCGGGAGAGCAGCCAGCGGCCGAGTGCGTCGAATCGTGGCCGGTAGGCCGCCGTGGGCCGGCCGCCGAGGATGGCGCCGAGGCCCATGTCGAGGTTGGGTGCGTCCCAGACGAGAAGGACCCGCTTCTGGTGGCGTCCGTCACGTGCACCCACTACGGGTGATCCTGACGACACCGCGGTGCCTGCCGGTGCCGTGCCGGCTATGTCGGAGTACTGCTCGCTGACGCTCATGACCTGATCTTCCCCCAAATCAACTCGGTGATCGCACTGCCGACCTGGTGGGCCTTGTCCTCGAACTTCGTCACCGGACGCTCGTGCGTCATCGGCGATTCCCAGTCGAGGGAGGTCAGGCAGGGTTCCGCGTTGCCCGCCTCGGCGATGGCCTCGGCGTACTCGGCATGGTCTGTTGCGACATGCAACACACCGCCGGCCTTCAGTCGGCTCGCGATCAGGGCGAAGGTGGGGCCCTGCAGCAGACGCCGCTTGTGATGCCGGGCCTTCGGCCACGGGTCCGGGAAGAAGACACGGACTCCGGTGAGCGATTCCGGTTCGATCATGTTTTCCAAGACATCCATGGCGTCGCCGCGCAAGACCCGGATGTTCGGGATCTCGTCCCGCTCGATCTGCTGAAGCAACTGCGCGAGCCCCGGCCGGTAGACCTCGACGGCCATGAGGTTCACGTGCGGTTCGGCCTTCGCCATCGCCGCGGTCGCGGTGCCCGTACCCGAGCCGATCTCGAGGATCAGCGGGGCGTCACGGCCGAACCACGACGTCGCATCCAGGCGATCGTCGGAGACCTCCGCGCCGATCTTCGGCCATTGCCGGTCCCATGACTCCTGCTGCGCAGCGGTCAGAGCGCCCCTCCGCGAGCGGAAACTTGTCACCCTCGGGTGGAGACGGGACCCCTTCGAGTCCTTCATCTGCCCCTCCTCGGGGACGGCGGGTGCATCCTGATCAGCGTGGTTCACCGGACCATTGTCACGCATGAGGGGCGTTTCTGGCATACGGGTCTGAAGTTCACCTTGAGACTTTTCGATAATCCGGCGCCCAGCCTGCATGGTTGCCGGTAGCGATTCGGTGCGAGTCTGACGGAATCGTCGCGGTACGAAGGGAGTTGCAGGCCGTTCGCGCATGCAGGTCGAAGAATGTCTTCGGTGTAGGAATATTCCGGTGAAAGTTGAAGGAGGGGTGGGTGTGCAGGGGTTTCCACCGGACTGGCGTTAAGTGGTTCCATGCGGACACTGTCGGCTGATTCGCGGTCTAGGTCCATCGTGGTCGGGCATGGGGACTGGTTGAACCAATTTCGCCGGGCACCTCGCCACCGCCCTGTCCGCGACCGGCCGGAGCCTCGGTCCACACTTCCAACGAGGCTCGCGGAACTTGTTGTACCCTCCCCGTAGGATCGAACACGTATTCGATTAGGGGGTGGTGGGTGAGTACGTTTCTGCAGGCGTACCGGTTCGCGCTTGACCCGACCTGCGCGCAGGAGACGGCGTTGCGGTCGCATTGTGGTGGTCAGCGGTTCGCGTTCAATTGGGGTCTTGCGCGGGTCAGGGCGAACCTGGATCAACGCGAGGCGGAACGCTCCTACGGCGTGACCGGTGAGCAACTCACACCGTCGATGTCGTGGTCTGCCTACAGCCTCCGCAAGGACTGGAACCAGGTCAAGGGTGAGGCGGCGCCGTGGTGGGGGGAGAACTCGAAGGAGGCCTACTCCTCGGGGCTGGCGAACCTGGCGACGGCGCTGGCGAACTGGTCGTCCTCCCGGTCGGGGAAGCGGAAGGGTCCGAGGGTCCGTTTCCCGAGGTTCAAGGGCAAACGTGCGGGGTTGTCGTGCCGGTTCACCACCGGGGCATTCGGGCTTGTCGACACCGATCGTCGGCACGTGAAACTCCCCCGGATCGGGATCGTGCGGACCCACGAGTCCACACGCAAGCTCGCCCGCCGCGTCGCGGCCGGGACGGCGCGGATCCGGTCGGCGACGGTGTCGTTCGGGTCCGGTCGTTGGTTCGTGTCCTTCTCCGTGGAGGTCGAACGATGTGGTCTAGCGCCGACGCTGCCGGAATCGGTGGTGGGGGTGGACCTGGGGGTCAAGTCCCTTGCGGTCCTGTCCACCGGTGAGGTGGTGCGGAACCCGAAACACCTCGAACACGCCCTGAAAGAGTTGCGACGGCTCGGGCGTCAGGCGGCGCGACGGCAAGGCCCTGATCGTGGTACGGGGCAGCAGCCGTCGAAGCGGTGGCGACAGACTCAGGCGCGGATCGCGCGTCTGCACAGCTATGTGGCGAACGCCCGCCGCGACGGGTTGCACAAGCTCTCGACCCGGTTGGTCCGCTCGCACACCGTGGTGGTGGTCGAGGACCTGAACGTGGCCGGGATGGTCCACAACCGAAGATTGGCCCGGCACATCGCCGGTGTCGGGATGGGTGAGTTCCGTCGTCAGGTCGAGTACAAGGCCGGCTGGTCCGGGCAGCGGGTGCACGTGGCGGACCGGTGGTATCCCAGTTCCAAGACGTGTTCGGGATGTGGTGTGGTGAAAGCCAAGCTGCGCCTGTCCGAACGCATTTTTGTCTGCGAATCCTGCGGGATGAGCATTGATCGTGACCTCAACGCGGCCCGCAACCTCGCGGCCCTGGTTGAGGCGTCCTCCCCGAGTTGCGGGGCGACGGAAAACGAGCCCGCTGGAAACCCATGTCAGTCCCGCACCATGCGGGCAACGGGTATTGCCACGGGAAGACCCGCACCGCATGGTGCAGGCCAACGTCGACACCGTGAGGCGTCGACTCAGGACACGTTTTTACACGTTTCCTGAACGGTGACTGCGTCATGGGCACCACCACCAGGCGCGGACCGGCGTCCGAGACGTGCTGGACAGATATGTCGCCGACCACGCCGTCGCGCTCGCAGCCGTCGCCCGACTCCATCTCAGAGCTGATCGCGGAGGCGCCGGGGGCAGCGCAACGCCGCGGACGCCGTCCGGTGCGCGGATTGGTGGCGTGCGCAACTCGCGCGGTTACCGACGCCTCGCCTGCGCCGGGCAGTCGTCGACGTGGTGAGCGAAAGGGGCGGTGCGGTCGATGCCGCGGTGACCGCGCGCCTCGACGACATGCGGTCGCGGGTCGGCATCACCGCGTCCGCGCCCGAGACCGTAGGTCCGCTGCCGGTTGCGCCGGACGGGCCCGAAGACCGGATGACGATCCTGATCGGTGCGTCCGCGGGTCTCGGCCTGGGCAGGCTGGTGGTCTCGCCGCTGTCGATGGTGCCCGCCCTCGACATCGCGACCATCCCGCTCACCCTCGCGCTGGGAGCCGTCGCGGCGTGGTGGCTGACTCGGGCGCGCGGGCACGTCGCCGAGCGTGCCCACGTCCTGCAGTGGGCCGGCGAGGCGTTGGTCCACGTCCGGTCCCAGTGGGAGCAGTTCGCCCTCGGCCGAGTGCTCGCGGCAGAGACTCGGGTGAGTGAGGCGATCATCGCCGAGAGCCGGGTGTGTGCCGGGAAGGTGGACGAGCGGGTCGCGCAGATCGACGCCGAACTCCGGCGGCTCGTCGCGCGGCGGAACGCGCAGCTGTCCTCCTGTGAACGCGACCTCGTGGCGGTCGACCGCGGGCTGCAGGAGGTCCGCCGGCGGTCGGGGGAACCGAATCGGCGCGTCGAACGTCTGAATACATAGGTATCCGACCGATGTTCGCCCGGTTTCCTGTGGGATCGTGTTGAATTATCTTGATGTGTCTTGATTTGTGCGTGAAACTGGTTCGAAATGTGAAGGGAGACCGCGGTGGCGACCACTGAGAGTTTTCTGGTCCCGGACGTGCCGGACCTCGATCCGAACACTTTCGGCCACGATTCCGGGGCGGTCACCCTCACCGATCCGACCCACGACATCGACGGCGACGGCGTCCTGGACACCCAGACCGTCGACGCCGGAGACGCGGTCGTCATCGCCTCTGACCTCGACTCGGACGGCGAAGCAGACCATCTGAGGATGATCCACGAGGACGGTGCCTACTCGTCGTGGATCATCGCGACGGCGACGGCGTCGTGCACTGGCAGCAGACCGATGGTGGCACTCTCGGTAACGGCTGAACGCCTCCGAAATCCGCACTCCAGACCCGGGAAAGGCCCCTGGCAGCGCTACTGAATCGTTTCTGTGACCATTCCAACCGCACCCGATTCCCCGAGATGGGACTCGCGGCGTTAACCTCTAGGGATAGGACACCCGGCGCCCGCGTCTTCCATGTGGCATGGACGGCCTGGCTGGACCCCGCCGAGAGGGGAAATCGGACCGTCTGGCAGTCGCTGCGAGGCTCTCTCAGCGGACGGCAGATGGTCCGGTTCCGGCTCACCCCAGGAGAGTTTGATGACCTCAGCGACCATTCCCGGTCTGAACGGAACTGACGGCACGCCCCCCACGGAGCACAGTGAGCTGCTCGCCTGGGTTCGAGAGGTTGCCGAACTCACTCAGCCCGAACGCGTCGTCTTTGCAGACGGCTCGGACGCCGAATGGGATCGACTGACCGAGCAGCTCGTCGCGGCAGGCACGTTCACCCGGCTCAACGACGAGAAGAAGCCGAATTCGTTCGTCGGCAACTCCGATCCGTCGGACGTCGCACGCGTCGAATCCCGCACCTACATCTGCTCGCGTGAAGAGATCGACGCCGGGCCCACCAACAACTGGATGGACCCGACCGAGATGCGGTCGCTCATGACCGACCTCTACCGCGGCAGCATGCGCGGACGCACCATGTACGTGGTGCCGTTCTGCATGGGTCCCCTCGGCGCCGACGACCCGAAGCTGGGCGTCGAGATCACCGACTCCGAGTACGTCGTCGTGTCGATGCGCATCATGACGCGCATGGGTACCGCCGCCATGGAGAAGCTCGGCAAAGACAAGCCGTTCGTGAAGGCGCTGCACTCCGTCGGCGCACCTCTCGAAGAGGGCCAGGCCGATGTCCCGTGGCCGTGCAACGACACCAAGTACATCACCCACTTCCCCGAGGACCGCGAGATCTGGAGCTACGGCTCCGGCTACGGCGGAAACGCTCTGCTCGGTAAGAAGTGCTACTCGCTGCGCATCGCGTCGGCGATGGCCCACGACGAGGGCTGGCTGGCCGAGCACATGCTGATCCTGAAGCTGATCTCCCCGGAGGACAAGCCGTACTACATCGCGGCCGCGTTCCCGAGTGCCTGCGGCAAGACCAACCTCGCGATGATCCAGCCCACCATCCCCGGATGGCGCGCCGAGACCCTCGGCGACGACATCGCGTGGATGCGGTTCGGTGAGGACGGCCGCCTGTACGCCGTCAACCCGGAGTACGGATTCTTCGGCGTTGCGCCGGGCACCAACTACGGCTCCAACCCGAACGCGATGAAGACGCTCGAGGCCGGCAACTCGCTGTACACCAACGTCGCGCAGACCGACGACGGCGACGTCTGGTGGGAGGGCCTCGAAGGAGACCCGCAGCACCTCGTCGACTGGAAGGGCAACGAGTGGACGCCCGAGTCCGGCGAGAAGGCCGCGCACCCCAACTCGCGCTACTGCACCCCGATGTCGCAGTGCCCGATCCTCGCCCCCGAGTGGGACGACCCGCAGGGTGTGCCGATCTCCGCGATCCTGTTCGGTGGACGCCGTAAGACGACGGTGCCGCTGGTCAGCGAGTCCTTCGACTGGCAGCACGGCACGTTCCTCGGCGCCACGCTGTCGTCCGAGCAGACCGCTGCCGCCGAGGGTGCCGTCGGCACCGTCCGCCGCGACCCGATGGCCATGATCCCGTTCATCGGCTACAACGCCGGCGACTACCTGAACCACTGGATCAACCTCGGCAAGCACGCGGATGCGGAGAAGCTGCCGAAGATCTTCTACGTCAACTGGTTCCGTCGCGGTGACGACGGTCGCTTCTTGTGGCCCGGTTTCGGCGAGAACTCCCGCGTGCTGAAGTGGATCGTCGACCGCATCGAGCACAAGGCGGGCGCCGAGTCGACCCCGATCGGATTCGTTCCGACCGCAGCCGATCTCGAGCTCGGCGGCCTGGACGTCGACGCCGACGACGTCGACGAGGCGCTGAAGGTCGACGTCGACGAGTGGAAGCAGGAGCTGCCGCTCATCGAGGAGTGGTTCGAGTTCCTCGGCGAGAAGGTTCCCTCCGGCATCCGTGACGAGTTCGAGGCCCTGAAGCAGCGCCTGAGCTAGTCCCTCCCCGGTGACCGAATGCTGAACCACTGTGACATTCGTCGTTCGAGGGGCGATTCTGCAGTAAACGCATACCATTCGGTTTGTAAAGGGCTCGATTCTCGAAGCTCGCACGCGACGAAAGGATTGCAGATGCAGACAGGGACCAGCAGGGGCATGAAACGACTCGCCGGAGGCGCCGCACTCGCTGCCGCAGCCGCCGCCACCGTAGCCGTGACCATGCCGGCGACGGCGTCCGCAGCAACGGAAGTCCAGCCTCCCACCGTGGTGACCGCGGCCGACGGAAACACCCTCGCCATCACCGTCACCAACCCCAACGTCCTGAATCTGCTGGACGCCCAGTCCTGCGGTGCAGTCGCTTTCGACGCCACCAAGTTGCCCGCCGTGCTCGCCGATCCCACCGTTGTTCTCGAACCGGGATTCGTCACGTGGGCCACCAACCCGATCGAGCGTGTCCTCGCCAACCAGGCCGGCGACGCCGTCAAGACGTTCACCACACCGGAACTCCCGGACGGCGCCTACGCGGTGATCGGCGAATGCCTGTCGCTGACCACCGTCGCCAACCCCCAGACCACGCTGCCGCAGATCGTCCTGGTCGGCGGCCCTCTGGGCGGAATCCAGTTCGGCAGCTAGATCCGGGAGCAGGGCCGGCGATCACACCGTGATCGTCGGCTCTTCCGCTGTGGACAGGGTGAGTATCGCGCGAACCACGTGCGAGTTCCGCTCCAGCCGCGACTCGAGGTCGCGGAGAGTGTGGGCGACGCGCGACTCCGCGTAATCGCCGACCAGGTCGACACTCGCCACCAGGTACGCCTGTCGCGGTCCGAGGTACTCCATGCGGAGAAATGTCACCCGGTCGACCTCCGGCAGCGCCTCGAGGGCCTCGATGCCGGCCTGGCGCAGAGCGGGCGACGCTTCCTCGCCGATCAGGAAGCGCCGATTGCGATCGATCAGGATCAGCGCGATGACGCCGAGCAAGATTCCGACCAGGATGGAGCCGACGGCGTCCGGGATCGCCGATCCCGTGATCTGGTGCAGGAGAACACCCAGGAACGCGATGACCAAACCGAGGAGTGCCGCGGCGTCCTCTGCGAACACCGCCCGGGTGGTCGGGTCCGACGTGCGGAGTGCGTGCGCCAGCACGTCGCGGTCGATGGCGATGGCCTCGGTACGCAACTGCCGGTACGCCTGCTGGAACGAGATGGACTCGAGAACGAACGAGACGCCGAGCACCACGTACGCGACGGCGAAGTCCGTTGCCGGTTCGGCGTGGACGAGTTCCTGGATGCCGTGCGTGATCGACACCCCCGCACCCAGCGCGAACAGTCCGAGCGCCGCGAACATCGACCACACGTAGGCCTCACGCCCGTACCCCAGCGGGTGGACGCGGTCCGGCGTGCGCTTGGCCCGCGAATTGGCGATCAGGAGCAGGATCTCGTTGCCCGAGTCGGCCCACGAGTGGGCGGCCTCCGCCACCATCGACGCCGAGCCGGTGATCACCGCGGCGACGGTCTTGGCCAGCGCGATCAGAATGTTCGCGCCGAACGCGAGAACGACGGTGAGCGCGCTCTCGCCTGCGGCGTCGTCACGGCTGGTGTCCGGAGTCGATGCGGTCACCCGATCACGCTAACGCCTGTGCGCCTTTCTGGTAGCTGCAGCAACCAGAAAGGCGCACGGGCGCGAAGCGACTATCCGCTGTAGCCGGGCGGCATGAGGACGGACTTGGTCTCGCAGAACGCTTCGAGCCCCTCCGGTCCGTTCTCCCGACCGATGCCGGAGGCCTTGTAGCCGCCGAACGGTGATCCCGGGTCGAATGCGTACCAGTTGATGGCGTAGGTGCCGGTGCGGATCTGCTTCGCGACGGCGAGACCGTGATCGATGTCGGTGGTGTACACCGAGCCGGCGAGTCCGTAGTCGGAGTCGTTGGCGATCTTGATCGCCTCGTCCTCGGAGTCGTAGGGAATCACGGACAGGACGGGTCCGAAGATCTCCTCGCGGGCGATCGTCATCGAGTTGTCGACGTCCGCGAAGATCGTCGGCTCTACGTACCAGCCCTTGTCGAGGCCCTCGGGGCGGCCGCCGCCGAGCACCACGCGGGCGCCCTGTTCCTTGCCCTTGGCGATGTAGCCCTCGACGCGGTCGCGTTGCTTCTCGGAGATCAGCGGACCGAGTTGCGCGGCCGGGTCGGACGGATCGCCGACGGTCATGAATCCGGCACCCGCCACGAGGGCGTCGAGGACCTCGTCGTAGCGGGACCGCGGGGCGAGGATCCGGGTCTGCGCGACGCATGCCTGCCCGGTGTTCATGAGCCCGGACATCACCAGCATCGGCATCGTGGACGCGAGGTCGGCGTCCTCGAGGATGATGGCCGCCGACTTGCCGCCCAGTTCGAGGGAGCAGCGCTTGAGGTTCTGCGCAGCGATGGCGCCGATCTTGCGGCCGACGGGACTGCTGCCGGTGAACGTGATCTTGTCGATCCCGGGATGCGACACCAGGTATTCGCCGGTCTCGGCGCCGCCGGGCAGGACGGAGATGACACCCTCGGGGACACCCGCCTCGGCGAAGATCTCGGCGAGAAGGTGGGTGGAGAGCGGGGATTCGGGTGCGGGCTTGAGCAGGACGGTGCAGCCGGCGAGCAGCGCCGGGGACAGCTTGTTGACGGCGAGGAACAGTGGCACGTTCCAGGCGAGGACCGCGGCCACCACGCCGACCGGCTCCCGCAGCACCTTCGTCTGTCCGAACGCCCCGGTGCGGGTCTGCTCCCACTCGAATTCGTTCGCGAGACCGGCATAGAAGTTCAGGGTCGCGAGTGACGGCGTCTGCTGCATCATCCCGACCATCGCGGGTGGCTGGCCCATCTCGGACGAGATCAGCGCGTTGAGGGCGTCGCCGCGTTCCTCGATGAGTTTCGCCGCCTTGGCGAGGATCTCCCCGCGCTCGGCGGGAGTCGTCTGCGGCCACGGGCCTTCGTCGAATGCCCGCCGGGCCGTCGCGACGGCGTCGTCGATGTCGGCCGGCGACGCGACGGGACAGCTGCCGACGCGTTCCTCGGTGGCCGGGGAGAACACCTCGAGCACCTGATCGGTGGCCGGGGCCACCCACTTGCCGCCGATGTAGAGCTTGTCGTAGTCGGTCATGAGTCCATTCCTCGTGTCGTTCCCCCCCGGTCAGGAGGCGGTGTCGGTGAAACTGTCGAATCCGTACCGTGCGTGGGGGCCGATCGCCGCGACCTCGAACAGCCCGGTCCCGACGACGCTCCGGCCGCCGTCCTCGAGCCGGAAGCGGGTGAGATTGTCGACGGGGCAGAACATCCGGAGTCCCGGTTCGATCTCGGACGCTCGTTTGCGCAGTCCCTGCACCACGAGTTCGCCCTGCCACATGCCGTGCCGCCAATCGGCTTCGAGTCCGTACCCCGTGCCGATACCGATGTAGTTGGGAACCAGCAGGTCGCAGGTGACGGTGACGACCTCGCCGGTCGGGCGGTGGAAACTCAGCGACGCCGCCGTGACGTCCCGTGTCCCCGGTTCGAACTTCAGCTCGTGCTCGGGTCGGCCCAGCCATTCGGGTTCGCGGTCGGCGTCCGGCCAGATGCGGACGGCTTCCTCGACGATGCGCCTGCCGAGTTCGTCCTCCTGCAGGACGACGGAGACGGAGTAGTCCTCGAACTGCATCACCGAGTAGATCCAGAAGAAGTTCTGGATCCCGTCGACCGCGCGCCGTCCGGGCGGCTCGGACTCGCCGACGGGGCGCACCCCCCACGACCGGTCGCGGTTGCCGCGCCAGGTGTCGGGGGTGACGGGGCGGCTCTGGCCGTCGATAGTGAGTTCGCCTGCCCAGCTGCCGGTCTGCACGAATCGGCTCGTGTCGAACGTGACGCGTTCGAGTTGCCTGCGGAAGTGGCGGGGCTCCAATGTCGCGGGGATTGCGCCGTCGAAGGTGAGGTCGAAGGAGAGGTCGTAGTCGCCGGGCTCGAGCACGACGCGCAAGCGTTGCAGACCCTCGAGGACCTCGACGCGGAACGGTCCGACGGTGCTGTCGGAGCGGTCGTGACCCAGGGCCGCCGACCCGCGGACGACGATGTGGTCGTCGCCGCGGCGGAGCACCGCGAACGCGTCCGTCACGCCGAGGTTGGGGTACTGCCCGAGACCGATGATGAGGAAGAGGTCGGACTCGGCCGAGGGATAGCAGTTGAAGTAGTAGCGGTCGTAGAAGTTGCGGTCGGAGGTGGCGACGCGCCGGATGGGTTCGGCCACCTGATGGATGGGGTAGTCGTCCATCGGGGAGAGCGGGTTTCCGGCGTAGTCGGCGGTCATCGGATCTTCTCCCAGTACGTGCCGTCGAGCATCGCCTCGAGCGACGCGCGGTGCATGATCATGTCGTCCGGATCCTCCGGAGCGACGGCCTGCCCGAAGTGGATGGCGCGCTCCTGGATCCGCAGCATGATGGTGGCCTGCCGCAGTGCCGCGTAGGCGGTGTAGTACTCGAGATCGCGGGGGGTGTGGCCCGTCAGTTCCTCGTAGAGGGCGGCGAGGTCGTCGAGTCGCAGGAAGTCGGGCATCCCGTCGAGTCCGGCGGCCCCGGCGATGTCCTCGAAGAACCGGTGCAGGTACGTCATCCAGCCCAGATCGAGTTCGCGGGGTCCGAGTGCGGCCATCTCCCAGTCGAGTACGGCCACGGGCCGGAAGTCCTCGAACATCATGTTGCCGATGCGGGCGTCGCCCCAGCAGAAGACGGCGGGGGAGGGGTCGTCCGGGAGGTTCTCCTCGATCCACGCGAAGCCGCGTTCGATCAGCGGGGACCGGGGACCGGACAGCGTCGTCCATTCGTAGTAGTCGCGTTGCTGCCGGATGTGCGCGGCGAGCGCCTCGGTGACGGTGGGACCCGAGCCGGGCAGTCGCAGGAACGCGAACCGCTCCCACGGCCGGTCGATGTCGTGCAGCTGCGCAAGCACATTCACCGCGCTGTGCTGCAGCAGCGCGCGCTGCTCCTCGGTCGCCTCCGTCACCCACGACCCGAAGTTGTAGGGCATCACGTCCGGCGGGACCTGCCCGGAGACGCGGGCCATGACGAAGAACGGAGCGCCCAGCGGACCGGGATCGGATTCGGACCAGTAGACGACCGGGACCGGGACGGCGGAGTGCTCCCGGACCTGCGCCATCACCTGGAACTGTCCGTCGAGGTCGTACTCCGGGAAGACGGGCATCGTCGTGTCGGCCGGCGCGACCCGCGCGACCAATGGGTGAACCTCGCCGGACCAGGTGGCGTCGAACAGGATGGTCTCGCTCGACATGCCGTTGGCGTCGGGGAGGTGGACATGCGTGACTTCCGGTGCGGCGTCGGCGGGCAATTGGGCGGCGAGCCAGCGTTGCAGCGCGTCTCGCAGCACCTCCGGGTCGCGACGGGAGTCAGTGGGCCGGGCGACTTCGGACGAGTGATCGGAGTCGTCGGCGGATCGGGCAGTGCTCGTGCTCACGGTCACCTCCTCTCCTGAACGTGGTGTGACCCTGAACACTAGAACACGTTACAGAATTTCGGAACAGGTGAGGAGATCCCGCTGCGTCAGCCTTCGTCGACGGCCAGGACTCCCGCCCCGACGAGGGTTCCGGAGGCGCCGAGTTCCGCCGGGACGACCCGCAGATTCGCGACGAAGGACAACCGGGCGTGACGGGCGGCGGCCCGGCGCATCGGGTCCCACAACGGGGGTCCGGCCTGCGCGAATCCGCCACCGATCACCGCGAGATCGACGTCGAGGAGAGCCGCGGCCGACGCGATGGCCTGGCCCAGGGCGGTCCCCGCGCGATCGAGCGCGGCCACGGCGACGTCGTCCCCGTCCGCGGCGGCCCTCGCCAATTCGACTCCCGTCGTCCCGCGCCATCCCCGGGAGCGGGCCCAGCGCACGGACGACGGTCCGCTCGCCACCGTCTCCAGGCATCCGACCCCGCCGCAGGTGCAGGGTTCGGTCCCGCCGGTGACCACCAGGTGACCGATGTGTCCCGCGTTGCCGGTCCGGCCGGTGGCGATGCGGCCGCCGAGGACCACTCCGCCGCCGATGCCGGTGGACACCACGAGGCTCAGCAGGTCGGGGACTCCCCGTCCGGCGCCGTGGTGGTGTTCACCGAGTGCGGCCGCGGCGCCGTCCATGGCGAGTCGTGCGGGGACGCCGGGGAAGACGTCCTGCACAGCGTCGACCAGGCCGAATCCGCCCGACCACTCGGCGATGTTGATCGGGGACGCGGAGCCGGCGACCGTGTCGACCGGTCCCGCGCACGCGATGCCGACCGACGTGATCGTCGCCGCTCCCGCGACCTCCCGCAGCAGGGCGGCGCACGCGTCGGCGACGCCGGTCGCCGGCGTCGGGGTGGTCGCGGGGTGCGGCACCGTGCCGCCCGCGTCGACGATCCCGGCGGCCATCTTGGTGCCGCCGATGTCGAGAGCCAGCGCGACCACGGTCAGTGCTTCCGCATCACGAGAACGAGGTTGCTCACCAGGAACTCCCGCAGTCCGGGGATTCGCACCATCCACCACGCCCACCGCGGGTGGTAGCGGGGGAAGGCCGCCAGGAAGTCCGCGTCCGGGGCGCGCCGGGCCCACCGAAGACCGTCGGCCGCACCCACTTTGAACAGGGAGACCCCGTATCGGTTCTTGGGTTCGCGGCCGTTCTTGCGCAGGTAGCGGCGGGCGGCGTACTCACCGCCCAGCGCATGCCACGGTCCGGTCTCGTGGCCGCCGAACGGGCCCCACCACAACGTGTAGGACAGCACGACCAGGCCGCCGGGTTTCGTCACCCGAACCATCTCGTCCGCCATTGCCCACGGTTCGCTGACGTGCTCGGCGACATTGGAGGAGAAGCAGATGTCCACCGACGACGTCCGGAACGGCAGCGCCAACCCCGACCCGCGTACCGCACCGCCCACGGCGAGGCCCGCGGCATGCATCTCCGACGGATCCGGCTCCACCGGGACGTACCGGGCGCCGGCCTGCTGGAACACGTCCGCGAAGTAACCGGGTCCACCGCCGACGTCCAGGACCGTCGTCCCGGTGAGATCCGATTCGGTGAGACCGCCGTACAGGTCGCCGATCAGTTCGACGGAGTCGCGGGCGAGGGCGCCGTAGAACAGGTCGGGTGCGGTCTGTTCGTGCCGGAAGTCGCTGAGCAGGCCGAACGACCGCTTCAGGGTTGCCCGTCGACCGAATCGCCGGGTCACGGGAGGCGTCGTCACGAGACTGAACCTTAGCGAGTGCAGCCGCCAGGGCCGCAATCCGTTCGCGGTGGCTGCAACATCCGGTGGAACGCGACCGATAGGGTGTTCGGGGACTACAGCGCGGAACGTCCCGCCCGAGACCACATGTACCGCACCGACCACAGGAGTATATGAACGTGCGAGAGGTTCTGCTGCTCTGCTGGCGCGACACCGGTCACCCGCAGGGTGGCGGCAGTGAGCGGTACCTCGAGGAGGTGGGCGCCCAGCTCGCGGCGCGGGGAATCAAGGTCACCCTCCGCACCGCCGGTTACCGCGGCGCCGCCAAGAAGGAGACCGTCGACGGCATCGAGATCAGCCGGGCGGGCGGGCGGTACAGCGTCTACCCCCGCGCCCTCGCCGCGATCGCCGCGGGCCGGCTCGGGTTCGGACCGCTGCGAGGGATCCGGCCCGACGCCGTCATCGACACCCAGAACGGCATCCCGTTCTTCTCCCGCGTCGTCGCCGGTGCACCCGTGACGCTGCTCGTGCATCACTGCCACCGCGAGCAGTGGCCCGTGGCGGGCCGCTTGATGGGCAAGATCGGCTGGTGGGTGGAATCCCGGTTGTCGCCGCGCACCCACCGGGACGACCAGTACCTCACCGTGTCGCTGCCGTCCGCCGACGAACTCGTCGAACTCGGCGTCGAGCGCGAACGGATCGCGGTGGTGCGCAACGGCGCCGACGACATCCCTCTCGGCGTGGACATCGGCGGCGCCGACACCCGGACCGCGCACCCCAGCGTGTGTGTCCTGTCCCGGCTGGTGCCGCACAAGCAGATCGAGGACGCCCTCGAAGCCGTCGCGGCGCTGCGTCCCACGATCGCCGACGTGCACCTCGACGTCATCGGTGGCGGCTGGTGGGAACAGAATCTCCGCGACCGCGCGCACGAACTGGGCATCGGCGACGCCGTCACGTTCCACGGGCACGTCGACGAAACCCGTAAGCACCAGCTGCTGTCGCAGTCCTGGGTGCACGTGATGCCGTCCCGCAAGGAGGGCTGGGGTCTGGCCGTCATCGAGGCCGCCCAGCACGGCGTCCCGACCGTCGGTTACCGCAGCTCCAAGGGGCTGACGGATTCGATCGTCGACGGTGTCACCGGTGTTCTGGTCGGCAGTCCGGAAGCGGCGACGGCCGACGTCGGCGAACTGACCGCAGCCGTCAACGCCCTCTTGCTCGACCCCGAGACACGCATGGTCCTCGGTGAGAAGGCTCGGGTCCGTGCGGGTGAGTTCTCCTGGAAGCACACCGGTAACGGCGTCCACGAGGTGCTGGCGGGCACGGCCGCGGGCCTGCGGACGTCAGGGCTGGTGTCGCCGGCGCTGGCGCGTCCGGGCCTCGAGCACGCCCGCGCCGAGTAGACCGCCGGCCAGCAGCAGCGCCCACAGCACGTGGGCCGCGATCACCGTCGCGCGCGCCCGGTCGGACGCCTCGTGCCGCGCGACGTCGCCGCCGATGCGGTACAGCTCCAGATGCTCGTCCGAGAACTGTCGCTCCAGACCGGCCAGGGTGGTCGCGGATTCGCCGCGCGGTCCGGGCGTGTCGCGCTCGACCAGAACCCACCGGACGCCCAGCGACGCGAGATCGGCGGCGGAACCGCCGGTGAGCAGCACCCGTTCCACCTGCTGCGCCCGGGACCCCTCGCCTTTCACCGTGCCACCGGCCACCACCAGCTCGCCCGTCTGCAGGACGTCCTCCGGCAGCATCCTCGGGGCGGGGTCCAGAACGGGAGCGGCACCGCTGTAGGAAAACTTGCGGAACATACCGGTGGGCAGCACGGCGACGTCCCCGCTGTGCGCGTCGCGCTCCACCTCGGCGGCTACCTGCTGCCACGACGGCGGATAGTGGACCGGGCGCAGCGCGCCCCCGACGCCCCACGCGAGGTCGGGGAGGGCGAGCAGCACGATCAGGACGGCCGAGAGGGACCACGTGCCGGGGCGTCGCAGCACCGCGGCCGCGGCGGCGAGCGCATACAGCGGCGCCGCGAGCGCCACCCATTTCTGCGCGTCCCGGAGCAACCCCGCGCCGGGGACGTTCTGCACCATCCAGCGGCCGGCGTCGAGTCCCCACGCGGTCGCGCCGAGTGTGGGCAGCAGCACCGCCACCAGCGCGAGTGCGGTCAGTGCGGCCACCACGGGATGCCGTCGCCGCCGCCACAGTGCCGGGAGTCCGCACAGGACGACGCCGAGCAGCAGGACCGTTCCGACGAGGGCGAACAGTGTGGTCCGGGTGTCCGGGACGGCGGTCTCGTTCCACACGCCGCCGAGTCCGGCGAGACTGCCGAGAGTCGCCAGCCCCGGTTCGGCGCGCGCCGCGAACGCCGCGACCCCGGCGGGATCGGAGCCGTCCCCGCCGCCTCCGGCCAGGGTTGTGGCCACCAGCCACGGCGCGCTCGCGACGACGAACAGGCCGAGCGCGCCGGTCACCCGGAGCCACGCGGCCGATCGTCCGCCGGGCCGTGCGAGGACGGCCACCGCCGCCACCGCGGCGAGCAGGACCCCGGTGGGGGTCAGCCCGGCCGCGGCGAGGCAGGCCGCGAGGACGAACCACCCCCGGCGGTGACCCCGTCGAATCGCGACCGTTGCGCACACCGTCCACGGCAGCGCCGCGTACCCCGTGAGCAGGCTCCAATGCCCCTGCAGCAGTCGCTCGGCGACGTACGGGTTCCACACCGTCACCGTCGCGGCCACGAGCTGCGGTCCGAGCGCCGCCGTCGGCAGCACGGTGCGGACCATCCGGGCCGCGCCCCAGCCCGCCGCCCACAGCGCGAGCAACAGGATCGCTTTCACCACCAGGCCGCCGTCGACGACGACGCTCAGCGTCGCGAGGAGAGCGTCCTGCGGCACGGCCCGCGCGGCGGCATCCGTGAGACCGAGCGCCGAATCCGTCAGATACGAGCGGGGAGTGCTGACCGCGTCCCGCAACAGCAGGTAGCCCGGACCGAGCAGCGGCCCGAGGATCAGCAATGCCAGAAGGAGGCTGTAGCCCGGCGCGACGAACGGTGCTCGGCGCCGGGCGGTCATGGGCCGTCACGATACGTGGTGCATCGACCCGGCTCGCACGGCACGTAGTGCATCATGGGGCGCATGCCACGCCAGACCCTCACCAACTCGGCGGTCGCCGGGGTGACGATGGTGACGGCAGGCTCGATGACCGCGAATATCGCGTCCTACCTGCTGCAGCTGTTGGCGAGTCGGTGGCTCGGCCCGGCGGGGTACGGGGAGTTCGCGAGTCTGCTGGCGGCCCAACTCGTCCTCGCCGTGCCCGCCCTCGCGCTGCAGACCGTCGTCGCCCGCGAGGTGGTCCGGGGCAAGGGATCCCACGCTGTGCGGTTGCTGGGATACCGCTGCGCGGTGATCGTCGCGGTCGCGGCGATGCTGCTCGCACCCCTCGTGTCGTGGGCCCTCGACACCGGCATGCTCGCCACGTTCTCGGCGCTCATCACGGCGCCCGTCCTCGTCCTGCTCGCCACCGAACAGGGACTGCTGCAGGGCGCGGCACGGTTCGGTCCGCTGAGCGTCGTCCTCGCGGGAGCCGGCGTCGCGAAGGTCGTGCCCGCGGTCGTGGTGCTCGCCGTCGGCGCCGGACCGGGCCTCGCGCTCGCCGCCAGCGCGGTCGGGACCGGGCTGGTGGCCCTGTGTGCGCAACTGTTCGCCGATTCGGGCATCGCCGGGGAGTCGACCACCCGGATCGGCGTCCCGGCCGTCCTGAAGGCGTCGCAGGTGCAGTTGGCGCTGATCGCCCTGTCGTCGATGGACCTCGTGATCGCCCGGATCGTGCTCAGCAACGACGACGCCGGCCTGTACGCGCTGGGCACCGTCGCGACGAAGGCCGCGTTCTGGCTCCCGCAGGCCGTCGGGGTGGTGCTCTATCCGCGGATGGCGAACCCGGCACACTCCGCGAAGGCCATCCGTTCGGCGCTGGCCGTCCTCGTCGGGCTCGGCGCGGTCCTCGTGGCGGGAGTCGCGGTGGCCGCCCCCCTCGTCCCGCTCCTCGTCGGCGACGCGTATCAGCCCGTCCAGTCGCTGCTGTGGCTGTTCGCACTGCACGGCGCCTGCCTGGCCGTCCTGCAGGGTGCCCTGCTCTCCGCCATCGCGGGGGAGCGGACGCACCTCGCCGTGATCGCGTGGATCGGCTTCGCCGTCGAGATGGCCGCCATGCTCACCCTCGCGTCCACGATCGGGCAGTTCATCGCCGTCGCCGTGACGGTCGCGTCGAGCACGGCACTGGTCGCCGGCGTCCTCGCCGTGCGCAGCGCGCGGCGCGATGCCCCGCGTCCGATGTGACATCCGTTCAACCCGACGAGCCGCCTGTGACATCGGGCGACACCGCACAGGCCGCCCCCGGGAACGACGAAGGGGACCTCGGTGCACTACCGAGGTCCCCTTCGCACCGGACTACGTGGCGTCCGGCTCTGTACGTCTAGCGCTCGTCGTACCGCCGCGGATCTTGCACGGGAATCTCTTCCGTCTTGTCCGTGGTCCAGTCGTGCTGCTCGGTGGGAGCCTCCGACTTGTCCAGGTCGACGTGGCGGCCACCGTCGCTCGGCGGGTAGTCGTCGCCGGCGGTGTGCGCGGGCTGCCTGCCCTTGCCGCCGCGCAGACCCAGCACGAGTCCTGCGATCAGGGCGATGACTCCGAGGACGCCGGCGATGATCGGCACGGTGCGACCGAACGTGCTGATCTTGTCCATGCCGTCCTTGGCCTGCTGGACCTGGTATTCGATGGTCTGCTCGTTGAACGGCAGTTCCACCTTCAGGACGTCGATCTCCGGCTTGTCCTTGTTGCGGGCGTAGTACTGGTGCAGCTGCTCCTGGCCCTTGACGACGACACCGGTCTCGGGCTCGACCCACAGGTCACGCACGTTGGTGTACCAGCGGGTCATCGTGACGGGGAGGGTGCCACCGGGGACGCCCCACGCCTCGGCGGGCAGTGTCAGCTTGTTGGTGGGCGAGCTGACCACCTTCGACAGGTCGACCGGATCGATCGTCTGGTTGTAGTGGTACACCTTCAGGCCGTTGATCTCCGTCTCCTCGACGAAGTTGATGTCCTGGGTGGCGCGCGCGTTCAGGTCGAAGTAGGGGTAGCTCTGCTTCTCCGAGTTGAACGGGAACTTGTACTGCAGTCCGTCGCGCGAAACTTCCTCGGCAGGCTGGTTGGGCTGCGTCTGGATGGTGCCCACCGGGTCGTTGGTCGGCATCGCCGTCTTGCGGTCGACGGTGTTGCGGTCGACGATCGCGGACAGCAGCCCGGTGTCGCCCTGCTTGTCCGTGCGCCGCAGCGTCTGACCCGCCTGGAGAGTGACGACGTCCGCGTCCGCGGGGTCTTCGGTGGTGACGTAGCGCTGTGACACCAGTGGAACGTTCGTGTTGACTTCGGCCTTGCCTGCGAGAAGAGCCTGCGAGTTGAGCACGCTGCCGGAACCTTCGGCGATCGTGGTCACTTCGAGGTCCAAGGGCGTCTTCTCCAACTTGCCCACCGTGTAGGTGGGAATGAGAATGGCGACGGCCAAGAGGAAGGCACCGAGGCCCACCAGAATGCAAGCAAGTATCCGGCTCGGCCCTGAGCGCTCCGCCATGCTTTCTCTCCTAACCCAATTCTGTCGATTGAGATTCCCCCACCGGCAGCACGGCTGCACGGATCGCATGGAGCCCACATCGACACCACGTGAGGCAAAACACTAACAGTCTCGAATGCGCATTTGCCCCATCGGATAGTAAACGCATCGGCCGTTCGCCAGCGAAGTGACTCGGACGGAGTTTTCCGTCACAACCCCGGGACCAGGCACACTGTTGGTGATGAGCACCTCGGCCACCACCACGCGCACGACCGCAACCCCGCGCAGTTTCATTCCCGCACTCGAGGGAATGCGCGGTCTCGCGGCGCTGGGGGTGCTCGTGACGCACGTCGCGTTCCAGACCGGTGCCACGCACGTGCCGGTCCTCGGCCGCATCTGGGGACGATTCGATCTGGCGGTGGCGGTCTTCTTCGCGCTGTCCGGATTCTTGTTGTGGCGCAGCCATGCCGGGGCGGCGCGCGGAATGGGCCCCGCCCAGGGAATCGTCCGGTACTGGATCTCGCGGGCGACGCGCATCCTGCCCGCGTACTGGGTCGCCGTGGCGGTGGTGTTGACGTTCCTGCCCACCGCGAACGCGAGTTACCGCACGTGGTGGGCGAATCTCGGTCTCGTGCAGGTGTTCGTGCCCCTCACGCTCACCGACGGTCTGACCCAGATGTGGAGTCTGTCGGTGGAGGTGGCCTTCTACCTGGTGCTTCCGTTGCTGGCGTTCGCGTTGGTCCGGCTGCGGGGTCCGGCTGCGCGGCTGCGTGTTCCGGCGATTCTCGCGCTGATCGCGGTGAGCCTGACGTGGGCATTCGTGCCGGTGTCCACGCCGGGCGGCATCCATCACGACAACTGGCTGCCGGGGTACCTGCCCTGGTTCGGAGCGGGGATGTTGCTGGCCGAACTGGCGGTGAGTCCGCCCGGACGAATGCACCGCTGGGCCCATCATCGCGTCCGGATGTTCCTCGTCGCCGCAGTGGCATTCGCCCTCACGGCGACCGACCTCGCCGGCCCGGAGGGGCTGGTGCGTCCCGAACCGTGGCAGTACGCCGTCAAGATGGCGCTCGGCGCCGTCATCAGCTTCGCGCTGATGGCCCCGCTGGTGCTGTCCGACACGTCCACCCACCGCTACCTCGCGAGTCCGCTCGCTCTCGCCGTGGGCCGCTGGTCGTACGGCATCTTCATCTGGCACCTCGCGGTGCTGTCGATCGTCTTTCCGGTGTTCGGGCTCGTTCCGTTCACCGGCCACTTCGTCTACATCCTGTTCCTGACGACCGTGATGAGCGTCGCGGTCGCGTCGGCCAGCTACGCGTTGGTGGAGGAACCGGCTCGCCGCGCCGTCAAACGCTGGGAGGCGCGCGCCAGGAGCGCCGACAGTCCGAGCGGCAGCACCGCCAGCCCGGTGGCGACGAGCGCCAGCAGTAGTGGGAACTGAACGAGGAACGAGTGCCCCACGTACCCGCCGGGCGCCCGCCACGGGCCGGTGGAGAGCATCGCCATGCCGAGCATCGTCGACGCTCCGGCGACCCCCACCAGCACGCGCGCCGTGGTGGCGGGTCCGCGTAGCCGGACGAGGGTCACGGCCAGCAGCGTCACCACGACCGTCGTCACCGAGCCGACGGGACCACCGATCACGGTGGCGGCAGCGAGGATTCCCAGCCACCCGACCGTCGCGCTGCCCCAGGTCCGGGGTGCCGGGCCGGGATCGCGCTCACGTGCGCGACGCGGCCACAGCGCGGCGGCGATCAGCGGAATCAGCAGCAGCAGACCACCGAAGATCCCGAGGCGGTACCAGTGGTCGGTGGGGAAGTCGAGGGTCACCGTCCCCTCGGTTCCCGCGGGCAGGATCCACCCCTGCTGCCAGCCGTCCACGACGATCGGTGTCAGTTCGCTGCCGTCCGGTGCGGTGGCCACCCAGCCGACGTTGGTGCTCTCGGGGACGACGACGACACGCTCGGCGTCCGAGCGCGGCACCGTGAGTTCCCGGTGGTTCTCCGTCCACGCGGTGGTCGACACCTGCTCGGTCGGAACGGCCTGGGCCTGCGGTCCGGCGTCGAGGCGGAGACTGTCGACGAAGAACGCCGACCCCGGGTCGACGGTCACGTCCTGGGATCCGGCTCCCAGTGGAACTGGGCCGGCCGTGTCACAGAGGGTCGCGGGAACCGGGTCACCGGAGAGCAATTGCCCGACAGTTGCGGTGACGCTCATGCGAACCGGCTGCCCGCCGATCGACACGACCGGCCCCTCCTCGCAGGGCACCGTCACCGGTCGGGCGCCGGCATCGTCGATCGGACCCGAACCGGGCAGCAGGATGCCGTCCTCGCCCAGCACCCCTACCTCGGCGAGGCCTGCCGGCTGCAGCTGCGCGAAACCCAGCGCGTTCTGATCGAGGGTGCTCTTCCAGGACACGAGGCTGAGCACGATCCGGTCGGTCACCCGGGGTTCGACCGTGACGGTCCCGTCGTCCTCGTCCACGTCGCGCACCTGCGGTCCGTTCCCGAGGTCGACGGCGACCCGGTCGGGGGCGGCGGGCACGGCACCCACGCTGGGGGTCAGTTGCAGGCCGGTGACCAGCGTGGGTTCGGGAAGGTCGATCGTGAGTGTCGGTTTCGCGCCCTTGCCGCTGGTGGTGTCCTGTTTCGCCGACCAGCTGGTGCGCGGATCGTTGTCGGTGGCGGCGAACGCCGACCCACGAAGGTCGGTGATGTTGCTGGTCCCGTGCGCGGACGGTGAATCCCGCTGGGTGAGAAGCTCTTCCAGTGGTGCGCCGTGCCGCGCACGCAGCATGAGTTGCGGTGTGACCGCCGTGGGTTCGGGGACCGACAACGTTCTCTCGAACGCGCCGACCTCCTCCGGCGGCAGGACGAAGGCGTTGCTGCACCGCACCCGGTCCGGGGACTCGGCGCACGAGTTGCGGCCGGGGAGTTCCTGGCTGAGATCCCAACCCGAGACGGACGCGCCCTCGGGGGTGGGCGGCAACACGGTCCGGTACCGGATCGGCACGGTGACCGGGGCGTCACGCTGGGAGAAGTCCTCGACCGACACCTCGCTGATGCCGAACTGCGTTCCCGCGGAACCGTTCTCGGTGCGGGTCGCGGTGATCCGCACCCACGGGGTGACGCCGCCGGGGACGGACACGGCGATCGGTTTGCCCGGGGCGTCCACCTTCACGGCCGTGCTGCCGTTCGGGGTCGACACCTCCATCCAGCGGACGGGGGCGCCGATCGCGGCCGGGCTGGTCGTGATGTGCAGCAGCGAGCTGGTGAGCGGAGTGTCGAAGTCGATCTGGAGCCACTGGCCCAGCGCCCGCTCGATGCCGTTGCTGAACCAGCCCGTCGCCGGGTCGCCGTCGACGGTCGCGGCGGCGCTGCTGGCGGGGGAGGTGCCGCCGAGTTGCGTGGCGTCGGACGCCGCACTCGACACACTCAGCGTCGCGCCCTCCCACTGCCCCTCCACCAGCGGGGTGTCCGCCACCGGATAGTCCGGGACGAGATTGAACGTGCGGCGGGCGTCGTCCGGTGTGCGCAGTGCCGAACTGTGGTTGTCGACCTGGCCGTAGTCGGTTTCGCGGTTCCGGGGCGTGTCCGTGACGGTGACGTCGTCGACCGGCAGTCCGGCGCGCTTCGCGTCCGCGGCCAGTAGTACCGGTCCGGCTCCGGGCAGAACGCCGTTCTCCCGCAGGCGTTGCAGCGATTCCGGACCGCCCTGCACCCGGGGGATGCCGTCGAGGTTCGCGGTGTACGGCCCGCTCGTCGTCGGCGAACCGTCCGGCATCGACACCTCGAAGATCTCGATCGCCGAGTACCGGGGCCGCAGGTCGCTGTCGATCACCAGGCCTTCGACGTCGCCGGGGCCGATGTCCTCACCGAATTCCGCGACCTGCGTGAATCCGGGCGAGCCGGTGACGGCCTGGTGCGCGAGCAGCGGGCGCGTCGACCGCGACGTCTCGGGGTCGAGGTCGTTGCGGAGGACGAGGTAGTGGATGCCCTGGCCGAGCAGGGTCTGCGCCATGCCGTCCGAGGGGCGACCGTCGGTGATCAGCCGCTGGATCGAGTCCATGGCGCGGATGGTGCCGGGCGGGGTGAGCGGGACGGCGTCGCGGGACGCCCACGGCGTGGACGCCAGTGCCTGCATCGGCTCGTCGCGGGTGAGACCCCAGAGCTGGCTGCCGAACGGTGCGCCCGGCACCACGAGCGCCCGCTCCGCGTCGGAACCGTCGGGGCTCGTGCCCCCGGCGTTGTCCTCCAGCCACGAGGCGGCCTGCTGCCAGTAGTCGGGGACCTCGGAATACGTGCCCCGCGGTGCGAGCTTGCCCGTCCACGCCAGCGACGTCGCCAGGGTGAGGGCGACCAGCACCAGGCTCGTCACCGCGACCATCGGTTCGCGCTCGGGGTGCGCGAACGCGCTGCGCCACCGCGCGACCGGCACGGACCCGGGCAGCGGCACCTTCGCCAGCAGGTGCGCCAGCCCGAGTACGAGGGGCAGTCGGACGAGCGGCTCGAGTTTGTGCACGTTCCGGAGGGGCGCCCCGGTGGAGTCGAGGAACAGTCGCACCTGCTCGGCGAACGGGGAGCCCAGTTCGCCGATGTACCCGGCCGCGAGTCCGGCGACACCGACGAACAGGATCAGAGTGAGGCGACCGCGGGCCGGCATCGACCGCATGCACAGTCCGGCGAGCCCGGCGGCGGCGATCAGGCCGGTCGCCGCGACCGCGGCGGGCTGGGTGACGAGGACCGCGCCTGCGATGCGCTCGGGGGAGACGAACGGCGTCCAGCTGTCGGTGCCGCGGAGGATTTCGGCGAGGGACGTCCACTGCGTGGTCACCCCCGACGATTCGATGTAGTCGAGGAACGGCGGGCTCACTTTGCCGAGCAGAAGCAGCGGCACGATCCACCACAACGTGGCCAGTGCCAGAAACGGGAACCACCACGCGGTGAACACCCACCACCGACGGTTGGGCCGGTGCGAGATCCACCACAGGCCTGCCACGAGGCACGCGGCCACGGTCGCGACGGCGTTCACCGCGCCCATCAACGCGACGGCCAGCGCCGACTGTGCCGCCAACCGTGCAGGTGAGTGCCATTGCGTGTCCCGGGACGCATTGCCACTCACATGGGAGAGGGCGACGACCACGGGCAGAAGGACCCACGGCGCCAGCATCATCGGGAGGGTTTCCGACGAGATCGAACCGAGGGTGGTGAGGACACGGGGGGAGAACGCGAACGCGACACCGGCGATGATGCGGGACGAGCGGCTGCCGACGCCGAGTGCTTCGGCGAGACGGACGATTCCCCAGAATCCGGCGACGAGCAGCAGGGCCCACCAGACCCGCTGGGTGATCCACGGCGGGACGCTCAGGACGTCGCCGAGCGCGAAGAACGCGCCGTGCGGAAAGAAGTAACCGTAGGCCTGGTTCTGCACCTGGCCCATGGGGGCCTGGCTGCTCCACTGATGCGCGGCCCGTTCCAGGAATCCGATCGGATTCTGGGACAGGTCGTACTTGGTGTCAGCGGCGAGCCGACCGGGGGTTTGGAGGAATGCGAGAAGAAACGCTACGACAGAGGCGCCGAACAGCCACCGCCGTGACAGAGGCTCCGCCGAGGGCGCCATGGACGACATGGCCGCCGACTCGGGGGAAGTGCGGGAACTTGTTGAGCCGGCGCTCTCAGCGGCTGCCGTACTCAACCTGGTTCAGGAGCGAGGAATCCGCGTTGCCGCTGCGGTCGATCTCGGGACGCGTGTTGTCCTGTGCGGCTGCGGTGATGCCGAGCGTCGCCACGGTGCCGAGAGCGACACCGACCACGGCGCTGACCACACCGGGCACAAGGAACTTCCCCATCAGACATCTCCCACCGTCGTGCCATCGACGCACACGGCTACTCCCGCGTACGAATTGCTCGGGTCAAGGTATCACCCGGGGGCCGCCGAACTGCTGATTGGTGCTCGTGGGCCACCGTTTCTGCAGTTCACGGGCTCTGCTGCACTCCGAGCGCCCGGAGCAGCGTGCGCAGTTTGGTGGTCGTCTCGTCGAGTTCGGACTCCGGGTCGGACTCGGCGACGATGCCCCCGCCCGCCGCCGCCAGCGCCTCGAGTCCGTCCGCGGCGATCTCGGCGCACCTGATGGCCACCACCCAGTCGCCGTCGCCCGCGCCGTCGCACCACCCGACGGCGCCGCCGTAGAACCGCCGATCCTCCTCGACGTCCCGGATGGTCGCGAGGGCGAGGTCGGTCGGGGTGCCGCACACGGCGGGGGTCGGGTGCAGCAGGGTTGCCAGGCTCACAGCGCTGGTCGACGGGTCGCGCAGCACGCCTTCGATGGGGGTCGCGAGATGCCAGACCTCGTGCGTGCTCGTCAGTACCGGGGAGTCCGGGACGGTCAGCTCGGTGCAGAGCGGCGCGAGGACCTCCCTGATCCAGGCCGTGACGAACGCGTGCTCGGCCAGGTTCTTCGTGGACTCCAGGAGGCCGCGACCTTCCTTCTCGTCGGCCTCCGGATCGGCGCGCCGCGGGGCGGTTCCGGCGAGGGGACGGCAGGTGACGCGTCGCCCGCGCCGGCTGAGCAGCACCTCGGGGCTGGCGCCGACGAGGCTGCGTCCGCGGAAGCTCTCGCCGGCCGCGGAGAGGTCGACGGCGAACCCGTTGGCGGTGGGATTCTGGTGAATCATTCTCGCGGCCAACGATTCTGCGGAGATGGGGGTGTCTGCGCGGAGGATGACGCTGCGTGCGGCCACCACCTTGCCGAGGGTGCCCTCGCGCAGGCGGTCGACGAGGGACCGCACCCGGGCCACGTGCTCGGCGGGGTCGGGGACCTCCCGCGTGAGGTGGACCGGCGGGAGGTCGGGAACGGTGCCGGGCCGCCACGGGCCGTCCGTGAACTCCCACGACTCCGGGGCGGTCAGCGCGGCGGGACGTTCGGGATCGAACGGCAGCGCTCCGACGACCAGTTCGGTGTCACCGTTCGCGAGGGCCGCGGCAGCGGCTGCCGCGGTGTCGTACCCGTGCCGCGCACCGGACGTGCGCAGCGTCCGGTCGGCGCGGGAGAGAAGGAAGCCGTCCATGGTGACCCGACAGTAGTCGGGCGCCCGGACTACTTCCCGGGAGGCACGATCAGCACCGGGCGGTGGCTGTGGCGCAACACGTGGTCGGCGACGCTGCTCTGCAGCAACGACCGCAGACCGGTGGTGCCGCGGGTGCCGGTGACGATGATGTCGACCGCGAGTTCGTCGGACGTCTCGACGATGGCCGTCCAGATCGTGCTGGTGCACTCGATGCAGCGACCCTCGGTGGCGAGCCCGGCGGCCTCGGCGAGTTGGACGCCCTCTTCGTTGGTGACCTTGGCGTCGGAGAACGCGACGTCCTCGGTCTCCTCGTCGGGCACCCACTCGGGTTGCATCACACCGGACAGGCCCGACATGCGCGCGGCCTGACGGACCATCGGCTCCCACACCGTCACCAGCACAGCGCGATTGGAGGCGAGGAATCGACCTGCGCACTCCACCGCACGCTTGGCGTTGTCGGATCCGTCGTAGGCGATCAACATCAAACCACCGGGCACTACGACCTCCTGAGTACGGGCTTCCTCTGCGTCCAGATTACCAAGACGGGCGGCAGCGGTCGCCGATTCGGGGCCTGCCACGGGGGCGCCGGTGGCGAACTGGGCTACCGTCGAACCCATGCGGATCAAGTATGCACTCGCGCTCGCTGCCTGTACCGGCCTCGTCGCCGGATGTTCGTCGGGTGGTGGCGAGACGGTCGCGGAATCGTCGTCGGCGACAGCGACGCCGTCGCCGTCCTCCGTCGAGCCGGCGTCGCACACCGGCACCGCAGCGCCCGCCGCCGCACCGGCGTCGTGCGAGACGGAGTTCCTGCAGTCGTTGCCGTTGCGGCGCAAGCTCGCTCAGCTGCTGAACGTGGGAGTGACCGGCACCGCGGATGCGGCTCAGGTGGTCCGGGACGAGCAGATCGGCGGCATCTTCGTCGGGAGCTGGACCGACGAGGCCATGCTCGCGAACCGTGAGATTCCCCAGGTGGCGTCGGCGTCGTCGCTGCCCCTGATGGTGACGATCGACGAGGAGGGTGGACGCGTGTCGCGGGTCGAGAACCTGCTCGGAGCCGATCCCTCCGCCCGGCAGACCGCAGCCACGATGACGGAGGAGCAGACGTACCAGATGGCGCTCGAGCGCGGTCGCGGACTGAAGGACCTCGGTGTCACCGTGAACTTCGCCCCCGACGTGGACGTGAGCCGCCAGCCCGACGACAGTGTCATCGGCGACCGCTCCTACTCCGACGATCCCGCCGTGGTCACCCGCTACGCCGACGCGTACGCGCGCGGGATGCGGGACGCGGGAATCCTGCCCGTCATCAAGCATTTCCCCGGCCACGGATCGGCGTCCGGCGACTCGCACACCGGGGCCGTCACCACCCCGCCGCTCGAACAGTTGCAGACGAAGGACCTCGTCCCGTTCCGGAACCTGGTGTCCACGGGTGTCGGCGTCATGCTCGGCCACCTCGAGGTGCCGGGTCTGACCGCCCCCGGTGTCCCTGCCAGCATCAGTCCCGACGCCGTGGCGCTGCTGCGCGGCGGCACCGGATACGGTGCGCCGCCGTTCACCGGCCCGATCTTCACCGACGACCTCAGCGGCATGCAGGCGATCACCGACCGCTACGACATCACGGTCGCCGTCGAGACCGCGCTGGAATCGGGTGTGGATGTCGCCCTGTGGCTCACCACCGACGACGTCCCGCGGGTCCTCGATCACCTCGAAAGCGTGGTGGCCTCGGGCAAGCTGCCGCAGCAGCGTGTCGACGAGGCGGTGCTGACCGTTGCGCGCGCCAAGGGCGTGCTGGCCTGCTAGTGCGCGGTCCGCGACAGGGTGCTGGTATTCTTCTCGTCCGCCGGTCGGGCCCGCTTTATTACCGTAGAGTAAGATAGCGGGTTCGACGATGATGGAGGACGAATGGCCGGCGGCACCAAGCGACTGCCGCGCGCAGTGCGCGAGCAGCAGATGCTCGACGCTGCTGTCGACGTCTTCTCCGACAGAGGTTTTCACGAGACGTCCATGGACGCGATCGCGGCCAAGGCGGAAATCTCGAAGCCGATGCTGTACCTGTACTACGGCTCCAAGGACGAACTGTTCGCGGCATGCATCCAGCGGGAGGGTCTGCGTTTCGTCGAGGCGCTCGCTCCGGCGGGCGATCCGGGGCTGAGCCCGCGCGAACAGCTGCGCCGGGCCCTCGAGGGGTTTCTCGGGTTCGTGGGCAAGCACCGCAAGTCGTGGATGGTGCTGTATCGCCAGGCGATGGGGCAGCAGGCGTTCGTGGGGTCGGTGCAATCGAGCCGCGACCGGCTGATCGAGTTGACCGCGCACCTGCTCGAGTCCAGCACCAAGGATCCCGAGCCGGGGCAGGATTTCGAACTGATCGCCATCGCCCTGGTCGGTGCGGGTGAGGCCGTGGCCGACCGCGTCGCCGGCGGCGAGATCGAGGTCGACGCCGCCGCAGACCTGCTGGAATCCCTGGCGTGGCGCGGCCTCGCGGGTAAGAAGAAGCCGGAATGAATGTACCTTTCGACGCC